>CAYLJL010000239.1:0-3224 GCA_964384005.1 uncultured Lachnospiraceae bacterium
ACAGCTAAACTCATAGCTACTCTATGGTCGTTGTGACTTTCAACCTCGGCGCCGTGCAGATAAGTGTTTCCTTTAATAATCATACCATCGTTTGTTTCTTCAATTTCAGCTCCCATTTTTCCAAGTTCCTCAGTCATAACCGCTATACGGTTAGACTCTTTAACTTTCAATTCCTCGGCATTCTTAATAGTTGTGACTCCGTCGGCAAAAAGAGCCGCAACTGCAAAAACGGGAATTTCATCAATCATTTTAGGAATAATATCACCCTCCAAGGTTATAGCCATAAGTTTTGACGTCGTAACCTCAATATCTGCAACAGGTTCACCATTTTCATTATTTTGATTAATAATATTGATATTACCGCCCATTTTTTTTAGAGCGTAAATAATACCCGTCCTTGTTTCATTGACTCCGACATTTTTTATTATAAGATGAGAATCGGGGACAATAAGACCCGCAACCATAAAGAAAGCAGCGGAAGAAATATCAGACGGAACCGCAACGGGTTTACCATATAATTGCTTAACAGGAGTGCTTACAATTTTTCCGTTTTCATTTTTAATGTCGGCACCGAAATAATTAAGCATTATTTCAGTATGATTTCTTGACGCGACAGGCTCAATAATAGTTGTGGGTTCATCGGCAAAAAGGCTTGCGAGCAAAATAGCCGATTTAACCTGCGCGCTTGCGACAGGAAGCTTATACTCAATAGCTTTAAGCGTCGTACCTTCAATACGTAACGGAGCGAAGCCTTCTTTATCAATACTGTTTATTTTAGCGCCCATTAAAGATAGGGGAGTAATAACTCTGTTCATAGGTCTTTTTTGAATAGAGGAATCCCCTGTAATTTCACAAGAAAAGGGCTGAGCCGCAAGAATTCCTGAAATAAGGCGGATAGTCGTTCCGCTGTTTCCGACATCAAGAATTCCGGAAGGTCTGGAAAGTCCGTTAAGTCCCTTTCCGCACACTTTGACTTTATCTCCCGAAACATCAATGTCAATACCAAGTTTTTTAAAACAAGAAATTGTCGACATACAATCGTCGCCTGTGAGAAATCCCGTAATTTCCGTAACGCCTTCAGAGATTGCGCCGAACATTACGGCTCTATGAGAAATAGATTTATCACCGGGAACAGTTATTGTTCCTTTAAGCGATTTTTTAGGATATATATTTTTTTGCATGATTCTTTCCTTTCAAAATTTTATTTTACAATAATTTCAAAATTAAGTTCTTTAAGTAATTCAATACTTTTTTCTTTTTCGGATTCATTATCAAAAGATATTTGAAGAATGCCATTTTCAAAATCTCTGTTGTTAATAATACCGATATTTTTTATATTAATATCATTTACGCTCAGATGAGTTGAAATTGTAGCAATAATACCGGGTTTATCACAAACATTTAAAAATATATCATAAGTTTTTGAAATAACGCTTTTACCGTGGTCAAAAAAAGAATTTCTGTAATCTCTTGCGGTTTCAAGGAAAGAAAAAATTTCTTTTTCATTATTATGTAAAAGGGCATTTTCAAATTCAGTTATAATATTTTTAAAATTATTTATAACATTTAATATTTCCGTTCTGTTTTCCGTGCATATACTGTTCCATACTTCAGGATTTCCGGAAGCGATTCTTGTTAAATCTTTAAATCCTCCTGCCGCAAGACTGTGCATATAACTTTCTTTGCCATCAAGCTTTTTAACCATATTAACAAGAGCGGCCGCAACAATATGAGGTATATGACTTATCGCAGCAACAGCGTAATCGTGATAATCTGAATTCAGTATAATAGGAATCGCTCCGATTTTTTTGATAATATCCGAAAATTTATTAACCATATCGGAAGGTATATTACTTAAAGGACTAAGTACATAAAAAGCATTCTCAAAAAGATATTCCTTTGACGCCGAATAGCCTGTTTTCTCAGAACCCGCCATAGGGTGACCACCTATGAAGTAAATATCTTTGTATTTTTCCATTTCTTTACAAATAGTGCTTTTTGTACTTCCTCCGTCAGTAATAACACAATCTTTTTTTATATAAGGCAGAAGTCTGTTTACATATTCTGTAATCTTATCAACAGGCGTACAAATAAATATATAGTCACATTCTGAAAAAATCCGCAGGTCTGTTGTCGAATAATCGTTTATCACATTTTCTTTAAAAGCCGTAATAAGAGGAGCCTCGCTTCTGCTGAACGCAATAACTTTTGCACCAAGTTTAAACTTAAATGCTTTAGCAAGGGAACCTCCTATTAGTCCAAGTCCTATTATACCGATTTTTAACATTTGTTAAAACTTCCTTCCAATCATAAAATATATAAAAGCGCATACAATAAAAAACTGTTTGTAAAGTCTGTAAATATTTTAACATTTTAATATATTATGGTCAAGTTTTTATATCAATATAATTTATATTTTATATTTTATTCTAAAGTATTGTTAAAAGGATACTGTTATTTGACAAAGCCTACAAACTATTCGCAAAAGTATCATTTTGCGAATAGTTTGTAGGCTCAATACTTATAACCCTCTTTAACCCTCCTATTTACGATATCCCTTTGAATTTTTATATAATAGATATAAAATACGTTTAAAAATTTTTAGTTGACATAATATTTTATTTATACACTTATGTTTTAAAATTGTATAGCCTTTTTTATATCTATTTTTCATTTGTATAATTACACTTTGACAAACACTTTTTCCATATCAGCCGTTAAGCTATCCGGGTCAAATATTGTCGTATTCACGGATTTATTAATTATTATGACAATTCATTATTGTTTTATGCCTTTCTGTTTTTTTATTTCTTCCCATTTTAAGGCGTCAATAATCGCGTCCTCAATAGTTCTTTTCGCTTCCCATTCAATAGTGTTTTTCGCGCGGCTTATGTTGGCATAAGAACCGCATACGTCACCAGGTCTTCTGTCAGTATATATAATTTTAAGTTTTTCGCCCGTAACATTCTGGAAAGCAAAAAGAAACTCTTTAACCGTCACACCCTCTCCCGAGCCAATATTAACAGGCAAAAAATTTTTATATGAACTATCTGCTCTTCTAAAAGCAATATCAAAGTTCTCGACAGAATTGACAACCGCTAAAGCTAAATCCCATATATGGAAATAATCTCTTATACATGTGCCGTCTCTGGTTGTCCAATCATTTCCCGCGATTTTAAATTCACTTTCCTCACCGTTCCAAATTCTAAGAACACGACTAAGCA
>CAYLJL010000240.1:0-3191 GCA_964384005.1 uncultured Lachnospiraceae bacterium
TTGCTTTTCCCGTAACCGATAAAACGTTACAGTCGGCCTGCAAAACCAAAATTAAGTATTTGAGAGAGAACGCCGGAAAAGGCGTTCAGGCGGTTATTCCTGATTTTGCCGCTGATTATGAGGGGATTATAAACGTGACAAATTCTGTTGTGGTCGATGATATTAAATTATCGAACTCGCAAGTTACGGCGTGGGTCGCCGGAGTTACGGCGGCGGCTAAAAATACAGACAGTAATACGTATGCTTCTTATGACGGGGCGACGGAAATTATTGGGACAAAGACAAATGAGGAGGCCGTCGCGGCGATTAAGGCGGGAGAATTGTTTTTCAGTTATTCCGAGGAGGGTAAGGTTGTTGTTGAGTATGACATTAACAGTCTTATTTCATTTAAAGACGGAAAGGATGAAACATACCGTAAAAACAGGGTGATAAGAGTGTTTGACACTTTCGCCGAGAGTATTCAGCTTAATTTTCCGCCGAATAAGTTTGACAATAATTCTGTCGGCTGGGGAATTATGGAGGGAATAGGCAAAACAATTTTAAAACAGTATGAGGAAGCGGGAGCTATAAAAAATGTAGATTATGACAATGATTTTTTGGTGGACAGGACAATAAGCGAGGGCGACAGGACTTATTTTAATATTGGTCTTGAACCTGTTGACAGCGCTGAGAAGCTTTATTTTACTGTTGCTACGAGGTAAAATGCAGACATAAATTTTTGAGATGATTTAAATTTGAAAAATAAATATTATTTGTCTGTCGGTGGGTTTAAACCGACAGCGCGCAAAGCGCGAGAATATTATTTATTTGATAATTTAATCTCAAAAATTCGCTGTGGGTTAATAAAAAAAGGTAAGAATTTTTAAAGCGGTTTGAATTTGAAAAATAAAAATTATTCGTGCGCCCGCAGGGTTCAAGCGGGCGATGACGGCAAAGCCGTCAAGAATTGTTTTTATTTGAAAATTCAGCTTAAAAAATTCGCTGTGGGCTAATAAAAAAAAGGTAAGAATTTTTAAAGCGGTTTGAAATCTTTAAGGGAGGTATGATTAATTATGAAATATAACAGAAGTCCTATTATGATTACGGAGGGAGTGATATATATGGACGGCGTTAAGTGTTTTGACGCTGTTCAATGTGAGATTAAATTTACCCCTGACGTGTGGGAGGGCAGGCTTTTAGGTGAGACAACGCCGTCAAGCCGGTGGAAAAGCGCTAAAATAACCGGAACTATTACAAGAAGGCGTTCAACACCGTGGCTTGAGGATATTATTAAAAAATATATGAAAGATAAAGTAACACCCGAGTTTACTATTCAAGGGGTTATGAATGACAAAAATTCTGATTATTATGAGAATTACGGGGACAGAACCGTAACCGTCGTAGGATGTGTTATTACGGGAGATATTAATCTTATAAAGATTGATACTAACGGCGACGCTTTTGAGGACGCTATTTCTTTTAACGCTAAAGATGTGGTGTAAATAACTTTATTTTATTTAGAGCCTGTTTAAAAACAAAATATACACAAAAAATCAGCAAAATAATATCATTTTGAAGCTCAATGATATTATTTCCACTGATTTTTTGGATATTTTAATAGTTTTTAGACAGGCTCTTAGTATTAATATGTAAGCGATTTTTTGTATAAAAATAAATTAAAAGGGAGATTTTTATTTATGGCTAAAGATTTAAAATATTTTATGAGAAAACAGGAAACGGAAATAGTCAAAGCTTTAGGACCAGATACGTTTAAGGACAAGGACGGAAATGTAATTGAGCTTGAAATAAAGGTTTTGCCGCAGATTGAGATTTTCAAAATAAACGATAAATATGAGAGGAAAAGCGTCGCTACGGATAAAAAAGGAAATCCTCTTGTTTCATCGGGTGAGGTTGTATGGAAAAAGGAAAAGGATAATGAAAGAGCTTTACGACACGTTATTGTGGAGGCTTTAGAATATCCTAATTTAAAAGACCCTGAGCTTATGAAGTTTTATAATTGCGTAGACGTTACGGAAATGCCGTTATTGGTGTTTTCACGGGCGGACGAGTATACGCAGGTTTTAAAGACTGTTATGATTGCTTTAGGACTTAGGGAAAAAGACGATACAGACGAGGAAAACCTCGAAGCGGCAAAAAACTGATTTCCCGCAGGGGTTCTGACGCTTGGTGGGCGCATACGCTGTGGCAGAGGCACGGACTTAGACCGGAAGATTTTTGCGATATGCCAAGAGAAAAGCAGTTGTTTTATATTGCTTCGGAATTGTATGAGGCGGAGAACCCCTGCAAGATGAGTTTTTGTCCGTTTATGGGAGGGAAAAAATAATATTACATAAATAGACTTCTTTTTATGGAATTGCTGTAATGGCACAGTTTTGAAAGAAGTCTAATAATAAAAAATATTAAAATCTCTTATCTTTTGCCCGATAAAATGCTATAATATAATTACAGGGTAATGAAAATAAATGTTATCTATAGCAATTAGCAAAATTTTCAGTGCGAAACAACAAAATAATTCCTCTATATACCAGTACTTGACAGGTATTATTTTATTGTTTCGCTATAAGTAAGACGGCAAGTGTCGGAAAGGAGTAAAAAATGACTGAGGATATGAATCAAGCGGAAGTATCAAGAGAAGAAACAGAACAAAAAATGATTTACAAATTTCTTTTAATGATAAAGGAAAGCGATTCATTAGAAGAATTGGAAGAGAAAATAAAAGCCCTGCTTAATAAATAAGCAGAGCAAGAATCAAAGAAGTAACAAGCGGTACTTGCCGCCGCTTGTCACTTTATATATTATATCATAATTATCTTAAAGTGGCAAGAGAAAAGAGGAAATGTTATAAATAAAAAAATGGGTCGCCCTACAAGTAATCCACGACCGCATAAACTGAGTGTTAGAATAAGTGATAAAAGCAAAGAGATTATAGAAAGTTATTGTGAAAAATTTAATGTCAATGTTACGGAAACTATAGAAAGAGCTTTGAGGAAATTGAAAGATGATATTTAAAATAAAAAGCTTAATGTTATAATATTTGTATAAGAAAAAGAATTACATTTGGGTGTAATTTTTTTTCTTATTTGGATAAAATTGTAAAAATTGCATTTTTTTATTTACAAAGATATTATTTTGTGTTAAAATATGGTAAACAAAATTTTTGAAAGAGGTATATTTTATGAAGAGATTGATTT
>CAYLJL010000241.1:0-3186 GCA_964384005.1 uncultured Lachnospiraceae bacterium
TTATTGAATTGATGTAATTTCTTAGTTTCGAAAGAAGTCTACTTATTCCTGCTGTCCCTGTTTATTCTCTATAAAATTAGCTACGGCTGTTCCGTTAATCATTTTAACGCTGTCATAAGCCGGATAAACCCCCATGCTCTTATATTCTTCGGTTTTCTTAATTTCCTCAATTTCTTCCTCTGTCACCGTGTTCAAGTCAATACCCAAAATATTCCTCATCAATATTTTAGTTCTTCCTGTTGCTTTAGGTCCATTCCATAAACCCATAATATGAGACCTTAACATTCTACTATTCTTTATATTTGGAAACAACTCGTCATATTCTGAAAGTTTTTTCCCAAAAACATATCTTGAGTCAGTAATAATCGCAACAGGGGTATCAAGTGTAAAACCGTCAAGCTGTTCAAATCTCATAAGCAGGCGATTTTCAAAATTTTCCGTATATGTTTTTACTACATCAGCTTTATAATAAACAAGATTAGTTATCCAGAAATTATAGCTTATTAATATAAAGCTTAAAACAATTAAAATCCTTTTAGAGAAGAAGCATTTAATTGTACCCCCCCCCGTTTATTCTTTACATTTTTTACATATTTTTCAAGTATGACGAAAGGTATTATAAAAATCAGAACAACAGCGTATACAGTTAATGTATCTGACTCCGTTTCAACCCCGATAAAATCAATAAAATTCAAAGCAAAGGGCAGAAGCAGAACCGATATTAATATAAAGACTTTATTTATAACTTTCGGATTTTTTCTCTTGACAATATATTTAAGAGAATAAACGGTAAATATTAAAAATAATATATACACAACGGCAATAAAAAACGGAACATAAAAAAATCTTGTTATTTCGGTTCCGAAATTCTTACCCGTAAAAAATTGTATAAAATCTGTATAAGTTCTTTCAAGAAGTTCCGGCAATCTGTCAATAGGTATCATTCCGGCAGAATTTAAACCTTTATAGTCGGAAATTTCAACGCCCAGAAGCCATGCACCCATATTATATAAAGCAAAGCCAAGAATACCAAATATTAAAAATCCACCCGCTTTTTTGCCGACTGTTTTTATATCATTTTCTATAAGCTCACAAATCAAAAGAATTAAAGAAAGTCCCATTGAAACCGTAATATATGCCTGATATACAGACAGACAACAAGCGCAGAAAAGACCTCCGGCTAAAAAACCGTATTTATACTTATTTGAAACATAAACGGCTAACACAGAAAATAATAACGCGAGAGTATATGAGTCGTACATCTGAACATATGAAAAGGAATAACCCATAACAGGAAAGGTAACCATAAAACCGGCGATTATAACCGAATACAGCTTATTCTTTATTTTAAATATTGACAATACCAATAAAACCGAAATAAGAAATTCCAAAATGTGCAGTGCGAATATTATAATCGGTGCAAAATCGACCGACAGCCCCCCATAAAAATATCTTCCCGAAGAAGGTACTGCCGGCACGCCGCTGATATAAAATAAAGAATCCTCATTGCCGTATCTTCCCGCGAAAAAATATATATGAGTTAAAACCGCGATGAGCAAAGTCCAGAATATAACGGTTTTATACTCAAGAAAAAATTCCTTTGCCTTTTCCTCAAATCCGACAATCATATTTTTAAAATTCATAACATCCTCCTAACTCAAAAACTCCCTGAACACTACGTTAGAAAGGTCAATACCGCGCTCTGTAAGGCTTATCCTTTCCCCGTCGTCATCAAGAAGCTTTTGTCCTACAGCGTTTTTTATCTGTTTTCCGAAAATTTCATCAAGGGAAACCCCGAAATAATCAAAAAAATCCTTTTTCAGAATTCCCTCTGTCATTCTGAGGCCCAAAAACATAAATTCGGCAAAAGCGTCTCTTTCCGTAAACTTTTCCACCTCACCGAACCAATTCCCGTTTATGTAATCTGAAAGGCTCCGGTTATTGTGATACCTTTTGTTTTTAAAAAATGAGCAGGCTCCAAGCCCGAATCCGATATATTCATTTCTTTTCCAGTAAACGATATTGTGCCTGCACTCAAAACCCTTTTTAGAGAAATTGGAAATTTCATATTGATAAAAACCGTTTTCTTTCAGAATCTCCCTTGCCATATAATACATCTTTCTGTCGTCCTCATCGGAAACCTCTTTAAGTTCTCCTTTTTTGTACATATCAGAAAAAGGCGTACCTTCCTCAATAATAAGGCTGTATACAGATAAATGCTCAGGCTCAAGACTTACCGCCGTATTAAGGGTTTCCTCCCATTCGCCGATACTCTGAGCGGGCAGGGCAAACATAAGGTCAAAATTTATATTTTTAAAATCCGCCCTCTTTGCAAGCTCAAAACATTCTAAAAAATCCCGTTTGTCGTGAATTCTTCCCAAAGTTTTAAGAAGTCTGTCGGAAAATGACTGAACTCCTATGCTCAGTCTGTTTACGCCGTCATATTTATAATCTTTGAGTTTGCCCGAATCAACGGTTTTGGGATTTATTTCCATTGATATCTCGGCGGTTTTATCAATTTTAAAATTTTTTCCGACAGCGTTTAAAATCTCGGAAATAAACTCAGAGGGTATAACCGACGGAGTACCTCCCCCTAAAAATATTGTTTTAACAATATACCCGTCCGCCTCCGAAAAAGCGTTTATTTCCGAAACAAGGGAATTTTTATAATTCTCAAAATACTCCTCCCTGCCGGAAAAAGAGTTAAAATCGCAATACAGGCATTTTCTGACGCAGAAAGGAATATGAATATATAAACTTATTTCCCTGCCGCCGAAATGACGATTACTCATAAGACCCTCCACCCTTCCGGTAGCCTTCCGGCTCAAAATTTATTGTCACCGCTTTCACAGTCGTAAATTCTCAGCATAGTAATAATAGCCTGTTCTTTTGTATGATTTCCCAAAGGCGAAAACATTCCGCCGCCGACGCCTCCCATAACCACGTCGCCCATATTGCCGTGAAGCTCCGAAGCGCTTACATATTTTCTCAGCTCATATACGCTGTCCCTTGCCCAGTCTGAGAAACAGCTGTCGTCAACAAACTTAAATTCAACCATATCCTCCGCTGCTCACGCAAATCAATTTTTGTAACAGCGAAACAGAGTTTCGCACAAAAGTTTTGGTCCGGCTTTTGGGTCAGTGCTTTTGCTTCGCAAAAGTCGGCTTCGCCGCCCGCACTTCTTTG
>CAYLJL010000242.1:0-3169 GCA_964384005.1 uncultured Lachnospiraceae bacterium
CATTATCGTAGGATATATTATTTTTATCCTCCACAATCAAACACCTCCAAGGACAAAATAACTCTATTTAACAGATTACATTAGATTATCCCTTTTTGTCAAGATTATTTTTTCCTTATGTACTGATTTTAAATTAAAATTTATGGAAAACGATAAAAAAAATTTTAAAAAAAGTATTGCAATTTTTATAAAATTTATGCTATAATACTTTTAAGTTGAATTTCGGCGCGTATAATTGTTCAGCGTAAATCAAGAGATTTGCGCTTATTTTTTTGCGTAAATCCGAAATCACATTTAAACTGTTATTTATTCAAGGAAATACCGACAAATTTCAAGATAAAAATAATTTCAGCGGGAATGGCGGAAAAATTCAGAGGAAGTGAGTTTTTAAATCCGGCTTTCTGCGTATTTTTCTGCAAAATTATTTTTATTTCCTCTTTGTACGATATTTCCCTAAATCAAAGAAAGGAGTACACTACAAATGGAATTTTATTTAAAACTTCCTCGCAACAAAAAAGAGTTCACTTTATTTATAGCAGTTATTTCTGTTATTTCTGTAAATATTATCGCTCCTCTTATAACCTGTTTCGAGGTCGGTTTCAGCTTAGAAGCTTGGTCAAACGCTTATATGGCTATACCGTTTATATGGATTGCCGTAATTGTTTTTGTTTTGATAACCTACAAGCCAGCTGAGTTTCTCACAAATATAACTGTTGAAAAAGACGACAGCTTTAAGGCTCACATTATGGCAAATATTATTTGTACGGTATTTTTAATGTCAATTTTTTTAACTGTTGTAGGAAGCTGGATTGGCGGAGGAGAAATAAATATGGAGCCTGTTTTTTATTTCTTTCATAAGTGGCCGAGAAATTTCGCGATTTCTTTCGCGGTTGAATTTTTAATTGCTCAGCCTATCGCGAGATTTGTAATGCTGAAACTTCATACAATCGGCACAAATAAAGATTCGGCTGCACAGAACACAGAGGAAATAAACATATAATATTATTACCTACCCAAAACGGCAGTTCCGCATTTATAAAAGCAAAACTGCCGTTTTTTCTGTTTTCTCATAAATACTGCTTAACAATTCTCTACTTATTTTTTGCCCTCTCAACGTTTATTTTTCTGTTTTTTATTTTTTTGCCCTTCATACCCTTTAATACATCTTTTACATATTTTTTAGGGACGTCTACAAAAGTAAAATCCTCGTATATATCAATATGCCCGAGAGATTTGCCGGGTATACCGGATTCTCCCGCTATCGCACCGACAATATCCTTTGCGCGGACTTTTTTGTTTTTTCCGATATTAATAAACAGGCGCACCATTTTTTCGGTATCTGTAAAATCATCTTCAAAATCAACATTTTCGCTATCCTCATCATAAAGATTCATTTTCAAAAGAGCGGCGGCAATATCAATAGATGATATATCCTCATTAAGCATTTTTTCAACAAGGTTTATATATTTCGAGAGGTGATTTTCTTCAATTACGCTCTTAATTTTTTCTATAAAGGAATTTGTTTTCGCTTCTTCTATATCGTTTAAAGAAGGAAGCTTTCCTAAATGAATTTTCGCCTTTGTAAACTTCATTATATCACGAAGTTTATATATTTCACGTCCAACTACAAAACTAAAGGCCTTTCCTGTTTTTCCGGCGCGTCCTGTCCGGCCTATTCTATGAACATAATATTCCTCATCCTGAGGAAGGTCATAGTTTATTACTATATCAATGTCGTCAACATCAATACCTCTTGCAGCGACGTCTGTCGCGACAAGTATTTCTATTGTCCTGTTTCTGAATTTTTTCATTACAACGTCACGTTGAATTTGTTTTAAGTCACCGTGAATACCTTCCGCAAAATAACCCCTTCCCTGTAACTGCTCCACAAGTTCATCAACTCTTTTTTTTGTATTGCAAAATATTATTGAGAGTTCCGGCATATACATATCTATAATTCTTGAAGTCGCCTCAAGCTTTGTTTTTTCCTTAATTTCAAAATAAGTTTGTTCAATATTAGGAACAGTAAGCTCTTTTCTTGCTACTTTTATATACTCGGGATTTTTTTGAAATTTTTTTGTAAGCTCAATTATTTCAGGGGGCATAGTAGCCGAAAACAAAACAGTCTGACGTTCTTCGGGAATTTTCTCAAGAATAGTCTCAATATCCTCACGAAAGCCCATATCAAGCATTTCGTCCGCCTCGTCAAGAACAACTAATTTTACGTTATCCATTTTTAATGTGTGTCTTCTCATATGGTCCATTATTCTTCCAGGAGTTCCGACAACGACCTGTATACCCTTTTTCAGCGCGAATATCTGGCGGTCTATAGGCTGCCCGCCGTATATAGGCAAAGTTTTAATATTATCTTTATATTTTAAAAGTTTCCTGAATTCCTCACAAATCTGAATTGCAAGCTCTCTTGTTGGAGATAATATTACTGCCTGAAGTCGTCTGTCATCAGGATTTACCATTTCAATACATGGAATTCCAAAAGCGGCCGTTTTGCCCGTTCCTGTTTGCGACTGACCTATTATATCATTTCCCGTCATTACTTTTCTTATTGCCTGTGACTGAATAGGAGTCGCTTCCTCAAAACCCATATCCTTTACGGCTTGAATAATTTCGTAAGATAAATTCATTTCCTCAAAAGTTAAATTTGACATTAATATTTCCTTTCCTGTATAAATTAGACATTGTTTATGTATTATTTTTTATGTTTAAAAAAACACACTTTCGCTAAAATTATTTTTATCTTTGAATTTTTCGGTACTTCCTGTGGCTTGCTATAATTTGCAAAACATTATTTTAAGCGAAAAATGGATTTTCATAATTAAAATACTCATAAAATATACTATAACAAGATATAAAGGAAATTGCAAGAAATATATTTTTATTTTACAAAAAAATATAAAAGTATTTTTATTATAATTTTTAGATTTATGATAAAAATACTTTTACTGACTATTCAAAATCATATTTACTATGTAAAATATAATATATAATTACCGTGTAATTTAAAATTTTTCAAGGAGGAATTAAAAAAATCATGTTGAATATTTTGGAGATTTTAAAAGTCATTTTTTTAGGAATTGTAGAAGGAATTACAGAATGGCTTCCAATAAGCAGTACAGGACATATGCTTTTAGTCGATGCGTATTTAGATATA
>CAYLJL010000243.1:0-2165 GCA_964384005.1 uncultured Lachnospiraceae bacterium
TTAGTTAATAAGAATGTTTTTATAGATAAAGAGAAAGAGAAAGAGGTGTTTTAATGAAATTAAAAAGCCTTGTTGAAAATCTTGATTTTGATTTGCTCAGGGGAAGTCTTGACATTGACATAAAATCTTTGACTATTGACTCGAGAAATGTTTCAGAGGGTTCGCTGTTTATATGTATTTCAGGGTTTAATGTTGACGGGCATAAATTTATAAAGTCCGCCTGCGAAAAAGGCGCGGTTGCTGTATTGTGTATGAGAGATTTGGAAATTTCAGAGGACGTAACTATTCTTAAAGTTAAGGATACAAGGGATTCTCTCGCTTTTATCTCAAATAATTTTTTTAACAGACCTTCGGAAAAATTCAGACTTATAGGTGTTACAGGGACAAACGGGAAAACAAGCTCGACTTATTTTATTGAAACTATTTTAAAATATGCAGGCAGAAAACCGGGAGTAATCGGAACCGTTGAAACAAGAATAGGCGGAGAAAAATTTGACCATGAAAAAGCAGGTATTCATATAGCCGCAAGTACAACTCCCGACAATATAGAACTTAATATGCTTTTTAATATAATGTCGGAGAGGAATGTTGACGATGTTGTTATGGAAGTTTCTTCTCACGCTTTGGAACTTAAAAAGGTCGATTATTGTAATTTTTATATCGGGATTTTTACTAATCTTACTCAAGACCATCTTGACCTACACGGAAATATGGAAAATTATTGCGGCGCAAAAGCGAGACTTTTTAAAATGTGTAAATATGGCATTGTAAATGCTGACGATGAATACTGTGATAAAATTATTAAAAATGCGGACTGTGAGATTATAACCTTTGGAATTGAAAAAGAGTGCGATATTAAAGGGCTGAATATTAAATATTATATGGACAGGGTTAATTTTGATGTTCAGATTGAGAAAGAAGTTTATCCTTTTGAGCTTAATATCCCGGGGAGGTTCAGTGTTTACAACGCTTTGGGTGCTATAGGGGCCGCTTTGAAAATGGGCGTATCTATTTTTGATATTCAAAAAGGCGTTAATATGATTAAAGGAGTTCCCGGAAGAATACAAAGTGTAAAAAATGACAAAGGTTTTAATGTTATTGTCGATTATGCCCATACTCCCGATGGTCTTGAAAATATTATAAGTTCCGTAAGAGAATTTACCGAGGGCAGAGTTATCACGGTTTTTGGATGCGGCGGCGACAGAGACAGAAAAAAACGGCCTATTATGGGTGAAATTGTTTCAAGGCTTTCGGATTTCTCTGTTTTAACATCTGACAATCCCCGCTCGGAAGAACCATCAGCTATTATTCAGGAAATTGAAACGGGAGTAAAACCTATTACGGAAAATTATGTTTTAATTGTTGACAGAAAAGACGCTATTTTTAAAGCGGTTTCTATGGCGAAAAAGGGAGATTCTGTTATTATAGCGGGAAAAGGTCACGAGAATTATGAGATTTTCGCGGACAGAACCATTCATTTTGATGATGTTGAGGTCGCTGAAGAAGCTTTACAAGCTTTATAACAGGCTGTATAAAATATTTCAATTTTTAAGAAAGGAATTGCTTGCTTTTTGCTTGATATTGGTGCGGAGTATGAAATCTTTATCCCTTAGAGAAATTTCCGGCGCTGTCGGCGGAAAAATTTTAAATTGTGATGAAAATGAAATTATTCGGAATATTTCTACCGATTCGAGAAATATTTTAAAAGGAGACTTATTTATACCTTTAAAAGGCGATAATTTTGACGGTCATAAGTTTATAAACACGGCTTTTGAAAAAGGAGCCGCCTGCGCTTTGTCGGAAGTTGATATAAATATGCAGAAACCTTATATTAGGGTTGACGATACCAAAAAGGCGTTGGCTGATTTGGCGGAGTATTACAGGAGTCTTTTTGATATTCCTATTGCCGCGGTTACCGGAAGTGTAGGTAAAACTACGACAAAAGATATTATTTACTCTGTTTTGAATCAAAAATTTAATACTATTAAAACAGAAGGTAATTTTAATAATGAAATAGGAGTACCTTTGACAATTTTCAGAATTGATGAAAGTACGCAGGCTGCCGTTATTGAAATGGGAATGAATCATTTTGGTGAGATTCACAGGCTTTGCAAAATGGTTAAACCCGATGTCGCGGTTATTACAAATATAGGGTATTCTCATAT
>CAYLJL010000243.1:2175-3146 GCA_964384005.1 uncultured Lachnospiraceae bacterium
AAAGCTAAATGTGAAATTTTTGATTTTCTTAAAGAGGGCGGGCTTAAAATATTAAACGGTGATGACGATATGCTTATGACTCTTAGAGAAAAAGAAAAAAATACTTGTTTTTACAAGACGGCTCCCTGCGCGAATGCTAAAAACGATTTTTACGCGGATGAGATTGAGGAAAAAGGTATTGACGGGATAAGTTTTTGTATACATAAAAGCGATGAGAGCTTTTTTGTAAATATAAAAACTCCGGGAAGGCACATGGTTCTTAATGCTCTTTCCGCCGCCGCTGTAGGTGATTGTTTCGGTCTTGATTCTCAGCAAATTAAAAAGGGAATAGAAAATTTTGAGCCTACAAAAATGAGAATGGATATTATTAAAACCGATAAATATACAATTATTAATGATGTATACAACGCGAACCCTGTGTCTATGAAGGCGGCTATAGACGTTCTTTCAGAGTCGCCTTTAAGAAAAGCGTGTATTTTAGGCGATATGTTTGAGCTTGGTGATTTCGCGCCGAAGCTTCATTTTGAGGTAGGAGAGTATGCTTATCAAAAAAAAATAAATGTGATTATATGTATCGGTGAGATTTCTGAAAACATTTATAAAGGCGCTTTGAAACAGGCCGGTTTTCATAATGCCGGCGCGGAAAATATTTTCTATTTTAAAACACAAGAGGAGTTTTTTGACGAAATTGGAAATATTCTCAGAAATAATGATATTATTCTTGTTAAAGCTTCCCGAGGAATGAAATTTGAAAAAACTGTTGAAAAAATTAAGAGGTGAGGTTACTATGGATTTTGATTTTACTTCCGCCGTTTACGCGATTTTAATCGCTTTTTTCGCTAACATTATTTTATGTCCCGTTATTATACCTTTTCTTACAAAGCTTAAATTTGGGCAGAATGTGCGTGACGACGGTCCGCAGACACATCTTGTTAAAGCAGGTACTCAGACTATGGTCTGAATTATGATTT
>CAYLJL010000244.1:0-3133 GCA_964384005.1 uncultured Lachnospiraceae bacterium
AGGATATAAGTATCTTATAATGATTATTGTGGCTTTATTCTTTATGTATCTTGCCATAGTAAAAAAATATGAACCATTGCTTCTTTTACCTATAGCTTTTGGTATGCTTCTTGCCAACCTTCCATTGGCGGGACTTATGAACGCACCTACAGAAACCGAAAACGGGGGACTCTTATGGTATATTTTCCAAGGAGATGAACTCGGGATTTTCCCTCCGTTAATTTTTTTAGGAGTCGGAGTTATGACTGACTTCGGTCCTTTGATTGCGAATCCTAAAAGCCTGCTTTTAGGCGCGGCGGCGCAATTTGGTATATTTACCGCCTTTTTGGGGGCGCTGCTTCTCGGCTTTACTCCGCAGGAAGCGGCGTCAATAGGAATAATCGGCGGTGCGGACGGCCCTACGGCAATTTATACAACAACTAAACTTGCGCCGCATATTTTAAGTACAATAGCGGTAGCCGCATACTCATATATGGCGCTGATACCGATTATTCAGCCGCCTATAATGCGTCTGTTGACTACAAAAAAAGAACGTGCGATAAAAATGGAACAATTAAGAACTGTTTCAAAAACAGAAAAAATCATTTTCCCAATAGTTGTAACTATTTTGGTTATATTGATTCTTCCGTCAACGGCTTCTCTTATTGGTATGCTTATGCTCGGAAATCTTTTCAAAGAATGCGGAGTAACCGAAAAACTCGCGCATCACGCTTCGGAAGCAATGATGTACATTATAAGTATTTTTATAGGCGTAACTGTCGGAGCGACAGCAAAGGCCGATACTTTCCTTACAGCGAAAACCCTCGGAATTCTGGCTCTTGGCTTATTCGCGTTTATAATCTCAACCGCTTTCGGGGTAATATTCGGAAAAATTATGTGTAAGCTTTCAAAAGGGAAAATTAATCCTCTCATAGGCGCGGCCGGCGTTTCCGCCGTTCCCATGGCTGCCCGTGTGGCGCAGAACGTCGGAAAAGAGGAAAACCCGAACAATTACTTGCTTATGCATGCAATGGGGCCTAATGTCGCGGGAGTTATCGGTTCTGCTGTCGCGTCCGGTATATTTCTGTCAATGTTTATGTCAAAATAAATTCGGAGGTATAAAAAATGGCTAAAGTTAAAATTTCAGATTCAACTTTACGTGACGGTCAGCAATCTCTTATTGCTACAAGAATGAGAATTGAGGATATGCTGCCCGTTCTGGAAAAAATGGATAAAATAGGCTTTGAGTCAATGGAAGTCTGGGGAGGGGCAACCTTTGATTCTTGCCTCAGATACCTGAAAGAAGACCCTTGGGAAAGACTCAGACAAATCAAAAGCCTGGTAAAAAATACAAAACTTCAGATGCTTTTAAGAGGTCAGAACGTTTTAGGATATAAAAACTACGCTGATGACGTTGTTGAAGCGTTTGTCGAAAAAAGTATAAAAAACGGCATAGATAAGATAAGGATATTTGACGCCTTAAACGACAAAAGAAATCTTATAACAGCGACAAACGCGACTAAAAAAGCGGGAGGGCACGCGCAGCTTGCGATTTCATATACATTAAGCGATGTCCATACTCTTGATTATTATGTAGAACTCGCAAAGGATTATGAAAAACTCGGTGCGGATTCAATATGTATAAAAGATATGGCGGGACTTTTGCTTCCTATGGCGGCTTACGACCTTGTAAAGGCGTTAAAACAGACAATAAACGTACCTATAGAGATTCATAGCCACTATACAAGCGGAGTAGCCGGTATGACTTACCTTAAAGCTATAGAAGCCGGCGCCGATATTATAGACACGGATATATCACCATTTTCAATGGGTACATCTCAGCCGGCCACAGAAGTCATGGTCGGGGCGCTCAAAGGTACTGAATATGATACAGGGCTTGACGATAAACTGTTGAAAGAAATCGCCGATTATTTTAGACCAATGCGAGAAAAAGCCCTCGAAAGCGGACTTTTGAGTACAAAAGTTCTTTCCGTTGATATAGCGACCCTGTTATATCAGGTTCCCGGCGGAATGCTTTCAAATCTCGTTTCTCAGCTTAAAGCGCAAAAAGCGGAGGATAAGTATGAAGACGTTCTTAACGAAATCCCGAAAGTGCGGGCAGATTTAGGCTATCCGCCTTTAGTTACTCCCTCAAGCCAGATTGTTGGAACGCAGGCTGTTTTAAATGTTCTCATGGGCGAAAGATATAAGATGATTTCAAACGAAACAAAAGATATGGTACGTGGAAAATACGGAAAAACACCTGTACCGATTTCGGCAGAGATAAGGAAAAAAATCATCGGTGATGAAAAACCTATTACAAGCAGACCTGCTGATTTGATTCCTCCGGCACTTGCCAAAATAGAAGAAGAAATGGCAGAATATAAAGAACAGGAAGAAGATGTTTTAAGTTACGCTCTTTTTCCCCAGATAGCGATTGAATTCTTTAAATTCAGACAGGCTCAGAAATATGGCATAGATCCTTCTTTAGGAAATATAGAAAGAAATGTATATCCAATTTAAGAAAAGGCTGATTAATTTATAGCGAAACAATAAAAGAATTAATAAACAAACTTCAATAAAACCTGATATATTAAAAAATCCTTTTATTGTTTCGCACTAAAGATTTTATGTCTTGCTATAAAAAAGCTTACAATAGACTTCTTTCGAAACCGCGAAATTACTCCGGTCCAACAAAAAAATATTTGTATCAATATGAAGTTTCGACAGAAGTCTAATCATCTTTATAATTTAAAAAAATATTAATTATTATAACTATAAATGAGCAAAAAAAGCAAAATCATACATAAAATTTACTTGTAAATCTGTTCGTTTATAATTATAATTTAAGTAAAGCAATAAAACAATTTATGCTTTATAAATTTTTGTATATATTTAACATATCATTTTATTGTTTTACACATGGCGCAAAATGAAAACAGAAGACTACAAGACAGACTTCTGCTCAATTTTAAAGTATTTTGTGTATTACTATAATATGCTTATAGTATGAAAGGAGACATTATTAATGCCTAATTACAAACCCGAAGAATGTATTTATGAAAAATCATATACCTGCCCTGTTTGCGGAGAAGGTTTTAAAGCAAAGCAAATAAGAAAAGGCAGAGCTAAATTTATATCAAATGATGATGAT
>CAYLJL010000245.1:0-3122 GCA_964384005.1 uncultured Lachnospiraceae bacterium
CGTCAACTAAACCAAGAATATTGTCTTTATCAATATTTTGACTATTTTTAACAATAGCGCAACCAATATTTTTACTTATGATATTCTCATTTTTATCAACAATTTGTTCCGTCTGTAAAATTTTTTGCTTTTCAAGCCATTTTAAATAATCGTCATATTTATTTATCAAAATTGACAAATCATAATTCAATCTTTGGGCCGAATTCATCGTCTTGCCGTTTGCGGAATTTTTAGCCGCTATCCTGTTAAGCGTATTGATTTTTCTTTCCCACATATCAAGTAAATGTTCCGGCGGAATACCTATTGACATTCCCTTAAACGTACCCGCGTATATATCGCTTATTTTCTGCCACACAGTGGTAGGTATTACAGTTAAACCGTAAGCCTCTAAAATAAATCTGTATACTTCCTCTTTGTCAATAAATACCTTAAAATGTTCGTAAGACTCGTTTTTTACTGTTTTTATGTTTTCTAAAGCCCACGCCCATTTAGGAGTTGTTTTCAAATTTTTCTTAGCCCGCCTGCCGCAAATATCAACAAAGCATTTACTATGATAAGTCTTTTTATCATAGTAAATCGCCTCATTAATATTGTTTCTGTTTATGTAAAAGGTTTCCTTACAGAGACCGCAGACTCTTTTAATTTCGATTTGCTTGCCCTGTGTCATATAATCACCTTTTAAAATATCATTTCTCAAACACATTTAATACTTTCTGCAAAATTTCTATGTCAGTTATATTTTTAAAAGATGTCGGCAGTCCCTCGGCTTCGAGTCTCTCTTTAATTTCTTTCTTTTCCGGCGGGGAAAGATTTTTCTTTTTCTCAAAAATTATTTTCCTCATTTCCTCTATATCCGCACTGCCGTCAGAAGTTTTCGCGTTTATACTGTCATCGGAAACAGGTTCGCCAACTTTACCAAGAATTTCACCGGCATATATTTCCTGTTCAACACTTACCGCTTTGGTAAGGTCGTTTTTTACGACAAACGCCTTTTTATCCGCCGTTTTGTCAATCACCGACTGCCAGTCAAGCAACGTCGGGTCTTCAAGTATTGTGTTGTCCTCATGCGTATGCGTTCTGTCTTTTTTTACATGAGCGCACACTGTACCATCTTCATTTCTGAACATACGAATTTCTGTTTTTACATTATAAGACATACCTTTAAATCCGTCCGGTATCTTTCTTCCTGTCGAGACGCTTGCTGTCTTTCCGTCAGACTCTTTAATGGTTTCTTTCTCATCAGTTTCTCTCGCCGTGACAATATAGTGGACTCCCGACGCCATTAAATCAAGAATCAAATCTTGTCCTTTAAAGTTAATTGTCTGATAGTCTTTAAGCTCAAGCCCTGCTCCCTCAACTTTGACAAGTCTCGCCTCGCCTATAAGTTTGTCTTTATCCGCCTTAACTCTATTCCTCTTTTTTGAAAACTCGATAAGGCCCTGTTTTGTCGTTAAATTCAAAATGCTTGTACCGTCAACTACAATAGCGTCCGCTCTAAATGGTTCGCCGTCAGCGTCAAGTACAACGCTATCCGTTTCGTTGCCCTCGTCGTCAAGCTCATAAAAATCCTCATTATTCTTAACTTTTGAAATATACTGCCGCACTTCTCCCAAAGACTGTGTATAAACAATATAAATATTTTCAAGATTTACGCCGTTTGTTTCCAATTCTCCCAGATAGTCGTCAATAGAACCCGTTTCAGGGTCAAGATACAACACCCTGAAAGGTTTGCCGTCAGGTTGTTTAAAATAAGCTAACTGCATAGCCATTGTTGATTTGCCCGTAAACTGTTCCCCATATAAAATCATTCCTAATTTGCTCTGTGTTACAGACGCTTTTCTCGCTTTCGCCATCAATAATTACCTCCATATATTTTTTGTTTTATATATTTACCTTTACCACGGCAATTCGTCATCGTCAAATTCGCCCGCTTCCTGCCATTCATCATCTGAATCGACGCCAAAATCACTGTCCGCTTTATTAGCCTTGGCAATTTTATAAAGAGCTTCCTCAATTTTTTCCTGAGTATACAATTCTCTGTCATTACTTGAACCTTTCGCTCCCGTTATAATAAACTCTCTTTTAACAGGCGCGTTAATTTTTTCCATTGCGTCTTTCTCTCCCCAGTCGTCCTCGTCTTCAACGGTTTCAGTTTGTGCTGACACAATTATACGGCCGCTTACCTTAATAGCGTTATAAGGTTTAAGATTTCTTTTAAACATTCCGGCCAACTTAGAATTTTCAACAATAAACTCAACGTCTTCTATAGTCTTGTATGTAACAATTTTAGCGGCAACAATAAATCTGCCTGTTTCTT
This sequence comes from uncultured Lachnospiraceae bacterium, assembly GCA_964384005.1. Lineage (GTDB taxonomy): Bacteria > Bacillota > Clostridia > Lachnospirales > CAG-274 > MGBC114079. Next base: position 2,318 of record CAYLJL010000245.1, read on the forward strand.
TGCCGCTGTCATCGGTTTCTTTCTCAATACCCATAAATATAATCACTTGGTTAAAGTCGTTTTGCTGTTTAAATTTATCATCATCAAAGTCAATATCCGAACAAAGAGAAATTTGACTTGGAACCAATTTAGTCGATACTTTTTTGTTCCCATTATCGTCTGTATAGCTGCTATAATCCAAATCTCCCCTGATAAACACACTTGCGCCGTCTTTGAGATTTTCATTAACTTCCCTGCAAGCGTCAAACTCTGTCAGAAGTTTTTTATCGTTTACTGTTTTGCCGTCAGAATCAATTTTCTTTTTTACACCTATATTTTTGCCAATAAGTCTGTAACCTTCTCTTTTATAATTAAATCTGTCAGCCCAATCGACTTTTACCGTATCAGACTTTCCGCCTTTCTTTTCGGCTTTTTTAGAAAAGTATACGTTTTCCTGCTCTATACCCAGCATATTTACATACAGCGTTTTTCCTTTTGCGTATTCAACGCCAAAATTAATTATCCTCATACTCTTTTGGGTTTGTGTTTGCATTTCTTTATAAAAATTGTCCTTTTCCGTTCCTGTTACAACACCTTTTAATTGAAACGCTCCTTTTGTTTCAGGTAAATCAAAAATTCTTGGTTTTGCCATAATTAAAAGCCTCCTATAAATAAATATTTTTATTTTTTCAATTTTGAAATATAATAAATGCACTGATAAAAAAACGATACGCCCAATACCGGCATTAAGGTCGCGCATACTGTCTTTTTTCCAATAATAGCCGCCGTTACCACACCTGTAACAAACATTATAAGCCCCGCTAAT
>CAYLJL010000246.1:0-3121 GCA_964384005.1 uncultured Lachnospiraceae bacterium
TTGGTATGATTGGTGTTGACGGCGCCTTATACAAGTCTATGGAATTTGTCGGCGACGGACTTGAATATCTTTCTATGGACGACAGGTTTACTATCGCAAATATGGCTATCGAGGCGGGCGGAAAAAATGGTATTTTCCCTGTTGACGAGAAAACTCTTGAATATGTTAAGGAACATTCCAAAAAAGAATATACTGTTTTTGAGGCTGACGAGGACGCAGAGTATGACGCGGTTTATGAAATTGATTTGTCCGCTTTAAGACCGACAGTTTCTTTCCCGCATCTTCCCGAAAATACTAAAACTATCGATGAGGTCGGCGATATTGAAATCGACCAGGTTGTAATAGGTTCATGTACTAACGGAAGAATGGACGATTTGAGAATTGCCGCTCAAATTCTTAAAGGGAAAAAAGTTGACCCCAAACTCAGAGTTATTATTTTGCCCGGTACTCAGAATATTTATTTACAGTGTATTGACGAAGGTATCGCTAAAACTCTTGTGGAGGCAGGCTGCGTATTCTCTACTCCTACCTGCGGTCCCTGCCTTGGCGGGCATATGGGTATTCTCGCAAAGGGCGAGAGAGCTTTGTCTACGACAAATCGTAATTTTATCGGCCGTATGGGTCACCCTGAATCGGAAGTTTATCTGGCAAGCCCCGCTGTTGCCGCCGCTTCAGCTATTACGGGCAGGATTACAAGTCCTGAAAATGTTTAATACTATAGTCAATTAACTTAAAAATAAATTAAGTTCGGCGGCTGAAAATTATTCTGAGGTTTTCTGTTTTCAAACAGTAAATCTATTGTTTCGCTTAATGTATTAGATTTTCCCGGCAAAAACGACAGTTTTTGTTCATTGAAGTTCAGGTCAAGCCTTTTTAAAGGCTTGCGGGCGCGGGCGGAGCCCACGGTCTTAGGTTGGCGCGAATGCGGCGGAACCTCAGGGTTTTTATGTTTCGCGCTTAAAATTTTTTGAATTGCTATAGGAGGTTTTTAAATGAAAGCAAACGGTACTGTTTTTAAATACGGAGATAATATTGATACTGACGTTATTATTCCGGCAAGATACTTGAATTCTTCCGACCCTAAGGAATTGGCTAAGCATTGTATGGAGGACGCTATACATTCAACCGTTAATTTTGTCGAGAATGTTAAGGACGGCGATATTATGGTCGCTGAAAAAAACTTTGGCTGCGGTTCCTCAAGAGAACACGCTCCTCTTGCTATTAAGGCGAGCGGTATTTCCTGTGTTATCGCTAAAACTTTCGCGAGAATTTTTTACCGAAACGCAATTAACATTGGTCTTCCCATTCTTGAATGTGATGAGGCCGCCGAAGATATTGATATGGGGGATAAGGTTGAGGTTGATTTTACAACAGGTGTTATTACTAACATGACTAAGAACAAAACTTATCAGGCGGAACCATTCCCTCAGTTTATGCAGGATATGATGGCCGCCGGAGGTCTTATTGAACAGACTAAGGTTAAGCTTGGGTTAAAATAGTGTATTGATAATTTTCCGCAAAAAAGTGTTTAAGGATTTTTACCGCAAAATAAAAGATTTTTTGGTATTAATTTTTAAGAGGTGAAATTTATGAGAAAATATTATTTTGTGACGTTAATACTTGCGGTGTTATTTTCATTAAGCTGTTTCCCTGTTTACGGACAAACCGTAAAATCTTATGTACTTAAAAAAGAAATAATGACAGAAATGGCGGAAAAATGGGCGGAAGCATGGAGTACAAGAGATGGAAAACCCCGATATGATATGATGTCAGAAAAAATGAAAAGAGATTTTGAGGAAAAACAGGGAAGAACTGAAGAAGGTAATCTGATTTATAGTATATGCTGGTCAAGTCCCTGGGTTGAAAGTTATACTGTTGATGTGGACGAGGACAGCCAGAGCGCGGAAATTTGTTATATTATGAAAACAAGTCCCGGCGACTATTATGTAATGTGGGATTATATAGCTTTCGGATATAACGGGCGTACAAATAAAGCGGAGGTTATTGCCAGCAACAGTTCTCACTTATTTGACTATGATGAAGTATATGAAAAACCAAAGGAATCCTTTACACCTTTATCTTTTACTTACAGAAATACAGACCAAAATACAATTACCTATGAAACATATAACAAAATATCTAATGCCGCCGGTTTTATGATTTCTTCAGAGAATATATATAAAAATAAATTTATTACGGGTTTGGATTTTGAGCAAACCGGTATGGACAATATCGGAAAAATATTTGTCGTGGATATGGATATGATTGTGAGTTATGTGAATTTACCTGAAAATCCCGCAAAAGATGAGGCTCTTAAAAATTTAAAAACACAAAATATTGACGAATATATAAGATTGTTTACGGAGTATGAGATTAACGCTGTAAAAGAGAAACATTATACTTTACAGGCAAAAGTTGATTTGGAAACAGAAGGCGTTGTTTCTATAGCTTTGGAAAACGATATTTTAAATACTAATGAAAAGGTGGAATTAAAATGAATTATAAAATTGCTGTTGTCGCGGGGGACGGTATCGGCCCCGAGGTTATGGAGCAGAATATTCTTGTTTTGAATGAAATCGGCAAAAAATTCGGTCACACTTTTGAATATACTCATGTTCTGGGCGGAGGCTGCGCTATTGACAAGTTCGGCGAGCCTCTTCCTCAGGAAACTATTGATATCTGCAAGGCAAGCGATTCTGTGCTTCTGGGCGCTGTAGGCGGATGGCAGTGGGACACTCTGCCCGGAGACAAACGGCCGGAAAGAGCATTGCTGGGACTCAGAGGAGCTTTAGGTCTTTACGCCAATTTAAGACCCGCTACTCTCCACGACGCTTTAAAGGACGCCTGCCCTCTTAAACCGGAATTGGTTAAAGACGGCGTTGATATTATGGTTGTACGTGAACTTACAGGCGGTATGTATTTCGGTGAAAAGGGCAGAAAACAGACCGATATGGGCGAGGCCGCCTATGACGTTGAGTTATATTCCGAAAAAGAGGTTGAAAGAATAACAAGAAAGGCTTTTGAAATAGCCAGAAAGAGAAATAAACACGTTACTAACGTTGACAAACAAAATGTTTTAGAGTCTTCAAGACTCTGGAGAAGCGTTGTTTTGAAGGTCGCT
>CAYLJL010000247.1:0-3111 GCA_964384005.1 uncultured Lachnospiraceae bacterium
AGAACATCTAATGTTAACTTTTCAGTTTTCAAGCTATAAGTACTTTCACCAGCTTATGAATAATCATTCCAGTCAAAGAAAACATTATTCCTAATATCCGTCACTCCGATATGATTCGCGTCTTCCGTACCAACAACATTTCCGCTGTCAGTTACGGTACCATATCCATCGCTTGCTCTCGGACATCTGGAAACATGGCTGGCTACGATATTGTGATGAAAAGTAGCATTAAGTCCGCCCCATATAGCACCATATCCATGACGGCCCTTAGAATGTCCGGACATTGCGAGACTTTCGGAAATAATACAATAAGAAACCGTAGTATCGGTATTTTGATATACGCTCATAGTCTCGTCGGTAGACCAGCTTGTCGACAAATGGTCAAATATAATATTTCTGCATCTTCTCGCGCATATAGCGTCCATGCTGTCGCCCATTAAAATATTTTTAGAGCCTGTACGAAAACGCATATATCTGATAATTAAATTTTCACAACCCTCAATATATGTTTGATATCCTGTAAGGGTAATTCCGTCGCCGGGAGCCGTCTGCCCCGCAATAGTAATATTCTTTTTATTTTTTATGTTCAGAACATCTTTAAGGTGTATATTTCCCGAAACATTAAAAACAATAGTTCGGTCGCTTTCCTCCAGTCCATACCTTAAAGAACCGACTATTTTTTCTTCGTCACTTCCATAATCATCAAGATTTGTAACTATGTACACATCGCCGCCTCTTCCTCCGGAGGCATACATACCGCCACCTTCAGCTCCGGGGAAAGCCGGAATAAGAGTTTCCGCCGAGGAAACAAAAACCGACTGAAAAGAAAAAATTTGAGATATAATAATTATCAATGAGACAACACAGCGAGCAAACTTATTCATAAAAATATCATTCCTTTCGTTTTTTCAAAGCTTTAGCTTTTAAACATAAACTACGGTCAGTAAAAATGTACAAGCAAAGCATTCTCATAATTTTACCCTATGTATAAATATTATAACAAATATCATTTTAAGTCAATATTTTTTAATAATCTTATAAAAAATATAAAATTTTAAAATTTTATTGTATAAAGAACTCTTGACATTATCTCCACAATATATTATATTCAAACTATGGAATTTTTATTTTTATACAATTAAATAACGCATTGGAGAGATTTTATGAAATATAAACCTTTAGTTATAGGCGATTTAGTCGCGCCTGCTCCAATAGTACAAGGCGGAATGGGAGTCGGAATAAGTCTTTCGGGTTTAGCCTCGGCCGTTGCTTCCTGCGGGGGGATAGGTGTAATTTCGGCGGCTCAGCCGGGTTTCAGAGAGCCTGACTTTTCTACAAATACTGTCGAAGCAAATATACGCGCTTTATCACGTGAAATAAAAACCGCTAAAGCTAAATCAAATAACGGGATAATCGGAGTAAATATAATGGTTGCCCTTAATAACTTTGAAGATTATGTAAAGTGTTGCATAGACAGCGGGGCCGATTTAATAATTTCCGGAGCGGGACTTCCTATGAGACTTCCTGAACTTACGGAAGGTTCGAATATAAAAATTGCGCCGATAGTTTCGTCATTAAAAGCCGCGAAAGTAATATTGCAAAGATGGGATAAACGATATTCAAGAAGCGCCGATTTAATTGTAATCGAAGGCCCGAAAGCAGGCGGTCATCTTGGGTTTAGCGCTGATGATGCAGAAAACCTTGAACATATAGACGAAGAAGTAAAAGCAATAATCGAATATAAAAAAGCATATGAGGAAAAATATAACAAATCAATTCCCGTCGTTTTCGGCGGCGGCGTTTTTTCAAGTTCAGATGTAGCACATTATATAAATGAAATCGGAACAGACGGAGTTCAGGTTGCGACGCGCTTTGTCGCCACAAAAGAATGTGACGCTGACGACGCTTTCAAAAACGCCTATATAAACTCAACAAAAGAAACTATAGGAATCGTAAGAAGTCCTGTGGGTATGCCCGGGCGGGCTATTTTAAATTCCTATATCGAAAAAACTTCACTCTCCCGTGACCCTGTAAACAAATGCTTTAATTGTATTCATAAATGCAATCCGGCCACAACGCCTTATTGTTTGTCAAAAGCGCTTTTCAACGCGGCAAACGGAGATTTGGAAAACGCTCTCATATTTTGTGGTAAAAACGCCTATAAAATCAAGGAAATCACAACAGTAAAAGCTGTAATTGATGACCTTTTAAGTTAATGTAATATCGACTAATCATCTTATATAAACAATAAGATAATGCAAGCGATAAAGCATAAAAACCTGATATATTCAGCAATTATTTTGTTGCTTTGCCCCGAAAATCCTGCGGATTGCTATAATCTTTTATTCTTGGCACTTGTACATCGGTAAAATAGCAAATTCCCTCGTAAGATTTATACGTAATAAAAACAGACTGTATCAAAATTTGTATATAGTCTGTTTTATTTAACGCATAATATAGTTTTAAAAACTATATTATGCGTTAAATAAAACAGACTGTTCATTATAAAAAATTCTATTATAAAAAAATTTTATTGTTTTTTATAATTTTTCTCTTTTCATATAAAGTATTCTATGTTATAATATATGTTGAAGTTATCTCAAGTAAGAAAATACTTTATTTTTGATAATTTTACAATATAAAAGTATATGATAAAAATTCCATAAGAAACACCGTGTAAAAAGACTCTAAAATAATTTTTATTTTTTAGTCGCGCGGTATTTCACACAAATAGTTCCATAATTATAGTAAACGACAAATTATTTCGTCGCTCACTATGTAAAAATCTATCGGTTTTTACAACACGTAAATCCTTCATAGGATATTACTTAAAAAATCCATATAAAAGAGGTGTTTTTTTTGGATGACAAATATTTGAAAAAAGCTATTGATGAAATTTCATCTTCCGAACTTATTGAAATATCGCAAATTCCCGATATTGCTTTATATATGGATCAAATAACAACTTTTTTTGAAGATAAGCTAAAATCAACAAAAAGAACAGAAAATGATAAGATTCTTACAAAAACAATGATAAACAATTATACAAAATCAGAACTTATCGAACCGACGTTAAAAAAGAAATACTCAAAAAATCACATACTTTCCCTG
>CAYLJL010000248.1:0-3110 GCA_964384005.1 uncultured Lachnospiraceae bacterium
TATTCTTCAAAAAATTCATATTTTTTTATAATTTTGACTTTTTCTACAGCCTGAGACGCCGGCTTTGCCGTCGTCCACGCGGAAGGGTGTGTTTTTTATGATTGACTGCATAAAAAAGATTTGTTTTGAGATGATTGGAGAAATGGTTTTTTCTGATACGGTTTTAGGCGTCGTTGAGTCTGTAAATCCTTTATCGGTGAAAATTTCCGATAAAATTATTCTGAGAGAGGAACAGATGATTTTGTCAAGAAACGTATCCGATTTTGTTTTTGAGCTTACCGAAAATCCTCTGTTTCCCGAAAATGTATTGAATGAAAGCGACTTTAAAAGAAGAAAAAAATACATCGTTTACAACGGACTTAAAGAGGGTGAGAGGATTATTTTAGCTAAAGCCGACGGCGGTCAGGTCTATTTTATAATTGACAGGGTATAGAAATACCGCGGATTATTTTTTTTAAAAAAATTTTTAACCGCCGAACTTGTCCATTTTTTTATTGAACGGCTATACAGGCAACAAGGGGGTGCTTTAATTGATTCCTATGAGTTTAAGCGATTTTGACGAGGGACTTCTTAATTCTGACGAAACCTCTTTTACTTACAAAATTAAATATGACGAAAATAAAATAAAAGAATATATCGACGGCATTAATGCCGTTAAACAGGCGGTTTACAAAATACTTATGACCGAAAAGGGCAGGTTCGGGATTTATGACTCTGATTTTGGCATTTCTCTCACTGATTTGTTTGGTAAAAATATTTCTTATGTGAGAAGCGAACTTACTGTCAGAATTGAAAACGCCCTGTTATACGACGACAGAATAAAAAAAGTCTACGATTTTTCCTTTCCCGAACAAAGTGAAAAGGGCGTGCTTTCTGTTAAGTTTTTTGTTTCCTCCGTCTTTGGCACCGAGGAATTTACTTTGGAGGTGAATATTTAATGTTTGAAAATATGACTTTTGATTATGTTTTGAAACGAGCCTTAAACAATGTCTCCGGCAGTGTCGACAAAAGAGTCGGCTCGGTTATTTATGACGCTATCGCCCCCTGCTGTATGGAAATATCCAGAATTTATGAAAATCTTGACAAGGTGTTAAAAGAAACTTTCGCCGACAGCGCCGAAAGAGAATTTTTAATAAGGCGGGCAAAAGAAAGGGGTATCTACCCTAAAGAAGCTTCCGCCGCCGTTATGAAGGGCGTGTTTAATATTGACGTCCCCATCGGCTCAAGGTTTTACATAGATTCGGTTATTTATTACGCCGATGAGAAAATTTCTGACGGGGTTTTTAAAATGGTCTGCGAAGAAACCGGAAGGGACGGCCACAGACATTTCGGAAAAATACTTCCTCTTGACAATATTGATGGACTTGAAACCGCGGAAATAACAGACGTTATTATTACAGGTGAGGACGAGGAGGATACGGAGGTCTTCAGAAAAAGGTATTTTGACAGCTTTTCCGCTCTCGCTTTCGGCGGAAACAAAAAGGATTATATCGAAAAGGTTAATCTTATTTCAGGCGTGGGGGGCTGTAAGGTTTTTCCCGCTTTTTTCGGCGGGGGGACAGTCAGGTTAGTTATTATTTCCTCGGATTATTCTCCTGTTTCTGACGAGTTTTCTCAAATGGTTAAAAATATCGCCGACCCTTACGGTTCTGAGGGTGAGGGCGTGGGTTTCGCTCCTATCGGTCACAAGGTGTTTGTTGAGAGCGTTTCTACAAAAATCGTCGACGTCGATATTAACGCCGAACTTTCGGAAGACGCTGATTTTGATTTTATAGGCAAAAAGGCTTATGAAAAAATTTCCGACTATTTTTATGAACTTTCAAAGGGCTGGGCCGACTGTAAAAACGTTGAAATCGTCGCTATGAAAATCGGAACGGAAATTTTTGATATATCAGGGGTTAAAAATGTTTTCTCCTTGTCTCTTATGAAGTCCGGTGATTTTTTGAGTTTTATTCTTAATGATGATGAAATTCCTGTAATCGGAAAAATTACCTTTAACGGAAAGGCTCTGGAGGGGATTATATGATGCTTATTGACTATATTCCTCCTTTTTTAAAAGATATAGGTGAACTTAACTATCTTTTCTCCGCTCTTGATATTGAGATTTCCAAGACCTCTGAGTTTCTGGACAAGCTCTTTGACGGGCAGTTTATTTTTTATTGCGACGAGGAATATTTACGGATTTTTGAAAAGCTTCTCGGAATTGAGGACTATAAGTCTGACACGGATAAAAGACGTAAAAGGATTATTTTGAAATTTAACGAAAAACTCCCTTATACGGTTTTTCGTCTTCAGGAAAATCTTTCGGCTATTTGCGGAGAGGGTAATTATTCAGTTTTTTTTATATACGGTGAGTACAGGCTTATTTTAAGGATTTTTAATGACGATTATGACATTTTAACTCAATGCGGGGAACTTCTGGACAGAATGGTTCCCGCAAATATTAAAACACAGACGGTAACTTTTAATACTCACGAAATTGTAGGAAAGTTTAAACATTCTTATTTATGCCGGTTTACTCATTCGGAGGTTTACTCAAGAATTCTTTAGGGGGTGTTTTTTATGGCTTCTGATACTGCTAATTTTGGTTTCAGAAACGACGGAAAGGACGATTATTACAGTATTGACGTTGTCAACAATAATTTAGATAAAATTGATTCGGCGCTTCAGAAAATAAAAATTGAGGCCCAGAATAAAGACGGCGGAAACGCCGATACGGTGGATAATAAACACGCAAATGACTTTACGGAGTACAGATGTTTTGATTCCCTCGCCGATTTGTCAGAGACGGCATATGACGGGTTTTTCTGTATCGGAAAGCCTACGGATTTTTCAAATTCGACGGAGGGACAGACTTCGGGAATATCTTTTAATATAAGCAGATTTCTTGACGTTCAGCCGGATAAAACAGACTATATACAGACTTATGTGAGAATTTATTTTGACAACGACGGGGAAATGTATCGGGCTGTTGACGTCTACAATAATGAAGCGGACAGATGGACAAGAAAAAGCTTGAAAAAGGTTTCTTCTGAGGGTCATAGGCATAGTGCGGAAGATATAGAGGATTTTCCCGAAAGCCTGAAGGCTGACGGGGGAAACGCCGATAC
>CAYLJL010000249.1:0-3106 GCA_964384005.1 uncultured Lachnospiraceae bacterium
GGCATAATAAGAAAATTATTTGTACAAATTTTAATAAAAAATATAACTTTATTAAAAAAAACTTATGAAAAAGCCTGATTTATTTTATAATTTTACGTACATCTTTTAATTAAAAAAATTTTTTATTTTGAATTTTTTTAGCTATAAAAGACGATAAAACAAGAATTTTTTTTTATTTTTTGTTAAAATTTCCTAAAATTTTATATTTTTTTGTCTAATATATAACAATCTTATAAATTAAAGCAATATATATGTAATTTCCGGACACGCTAATACTGCCGTGGAATAAAATTCCACGGCAGTATTTTTTATTTAGCATAGTCTATTGATCTGGTTTCTCTAATAAGATTAACTTTAATTTGACCTGGATATTCAAGTTCGGATTCAATTTTATTAGCAATATCTCTGGCAAGTAAAGTCATTTCTGAATCATCGACCTCTTCAGGTATTATGATAATTCGCAATTCTCGACCGGCTTGAATTGCAAAAGATTTTTCAACTCCGTTAAATGTATCCGCAATACTTTCCAAAGTCTGAAGACGTTTAATATAAGATTCTAAAGTTTCACGTCTGGCACCGGGTCTTGCAGCGGATATAGCATCAGCCGCCTGAACCAATACGGCAATAATACTGTTAGGTTCAACATCTCCGTGATGAGCTTCAACGGCATTAATAATAGTTTCATTTTCACGATATTTTCTGCATAAAGCAGCGCCAAGGCTGACATGAGAGCCCTCAACATCGTGATTAACAGATTTTCCAATATCGTGTAATAAACCTGCGCGTTTTGCGAGGGTAACATCTACCCCGAGTTCCCCTGCCATAATACCACACAAATGTGATACTTCAACAGAATGTTTTAAAATATTCTGACCATAGCTTGTTCTGAATTTCATTTTACCAAGTAAACGTATTAATTCAGGATGAAGACCATGCACGCCTGTTTCAAAAGAGGCGGCCTCTCCTTCCTCCTTAATCATAACCTCAACTTCTTTTTTAGCCTTTTCAACCATTTCCTCGATTCTTGCGGGATGAATACGACCGTCAATAATAAGCTTTTCAAGGGCAATTCTCGCGATTTCCCGTTTCATTGGGTCAAAACAGGAAAGAATAACGGCTTCCGGAGTATCGTCAATAATAAGCTCAATTCCGGTAAGAGATTCAAGAGTTCTGATGTTCCTTCCCTCTCTCCCGATAATTCTGCCTTTCATTTCATCGTTAGGGAGAGGAACAACCGAAACCGTCGTTTCTGTCACATGGTCAACGGCGCATCTTTGAATTGCCGACGCGATAATGTCTTTTGCTTTTTTATCGGCCTCCTGTTTTGCTTTGTTTTCAATTTCCTTAACCATAACAGCCGCTTCGTGTTTAACTTCCGATTCAACGGTTGACAATAAATATTGTTTCGCCTGTTCGGAAGTAAATCCTGAAATTCGTTCAAGTTCAGTAGTCTGCTTTTCTTTAAGCTTGTTTACTTCATCTTTAACATTTTCGATTTCTTCAACCTTGATTTGATACTGTTCTTCCTTTTTTTCAAGGGAATTACTTTTTTTGTCTAAAGACTCTTCTTTTTGAAGGAGTCTTTTTTCAAATCTCTGAAGCTCGGATTTTCGTTCTTTATATTCTCTTTCAGCTTCATTCTTGGCTCTGATATTTTCTTCTTTTGCCTCAAGCAAAATTTCTTTTTTCTTTGTCTCCGCCTCGGTTTTAGCCTTTGTAACAATATTCTCCGCCTCTTTTTCAGCGGAACCTATTTTAGCCTCAGCAATTCTCCTGCGTAAAAAATAACCGATTAAGGAACCCACACACACAGACAGAACGCAAGAAAGAGCTATTATAATTATCTCTGTAGTTTCCAGAACAAAACACCTCCTTATATTAAATTTTCAAAGTTCAATAAAAAAATCAAAGAAACGCCGATTAAAATTTATCGGCTATGTTAAATCAGTGTAAAACCAAGGAAACGCTATTTATAGCAAACAATAAAATAATGTAATTGACAAACCATAAAAAACTGATATATTCAACAATTATTTATTATTTTGCGTTGAAAATCCTATGGATTGCTATAAAAGGATTAAAAATTTATAAGCGTTTATATAAATACTTGGGTTTAAATATGGAGAAACAGACCTATGGGCACAAAATCCAAATATATGTAAAACCATATATTCAAAAAACAACACCCTTATTATTTTATAACCATTTGACAATAATGTCAAGACATTGTGCTTTTTAGTTTAATATTTATATTTAAGGAAATACCGCACAAACTAAAAAAATATTAGTGTTTATTAAAATTTTAGTTGTATACCCGCTCGTTTATATGATATTATTAATACTATGGAAAGATTTTTACGGCAATTCCGTTATAAATATAAGCAAAAAATCATTAAAGTACAGAAAGATTTTCATTTCTGCCATAAATGAAAGGAGTTAAATAAATGCCTTGTGTAGATTTGCATACGCATACAACCTTTTCAGACGGTACACTCACGCCGACGGAAATTGTAAATTATGCGGCGAAAAAAAATATAAAAGCGCTGGCTATAACAGACCACGATAATTTTGACGGAGTGGAAGAAGCCGTTTTATGCGGAAAAAAACATAATATTGAAATAATAAGCGGAATAGAAATGTCCACAGACTTTTTTGATAAAGAAATCCATATAGTAGGCTTATTCATTGATATAAACAATAAAAAATTCAACTCATCATTAAATAGTTTAAAAGAAAAAAGAAAGAAAAGAAATTGTCTTGCCATAGAAAAACTACAAAAACTCAACGTAAACATTACCTATGACGAGCTGGAAAAAATAAGCTCAAATAAAATAATAACAAGGGCACATTTTGCGAAAATACTTATGCGAAAAGGATATATAAATTCTGTAAAGGAATGTTTCGATAAATATATGGGAGAAGGAAAAGCGGCGTATGTAAAAAGGGAAGTCATTTCTCCCGAAGAAACAATCTCATTAATAAACAATTCAGGAGGAACGGCAATACTTGCCCATCCGCTTCTTTACAATTTCACAGATGATAAACTTAGCGAAATGATTTTATATTTAAAATCAATAGGTTTAAGCGGAATTGAATGTATATACTC
>CAYLJL010000250.1:0-3075 GCA_964384005.1 uncultured Lachnospiraceae bacterium
CATTTCAATCCGATCTCTCTCAAGCCTCATTTTATAGGACAAAGACGGCTGTTTTCGGGCGACAATATTTCCGTTTATATTTACACCGCTTAACGGAATCATCACATCACCCCTATTCTGTCAATTACATAATATTTCTGACCTCCCGCTTTTCTTGCCAGAATAACCCTGTCGCCGACTTTCAGTCCGTCATATACAATATATTTTTTTCTTTCCTCATATTTGCTTTTATCCGCAATATTATCAAAATTATTGTCAACCGCTGTCATATATATAAAATGGTCGCTTAGTTTTTCGGAAACTTCCAAAAAATCAGAATTAATTCTGTTTGTCTGTTCAATTTCAATTATAAGGGGATTTGATTGTATAACTTTACCCTCGAAAATATTAACAGGCTTTGAAGCGTCTGTAGCCTGTAGCCCCGCAAGTTTTACAACTTCAAGAAGCTTTGCCCCGCTCATAAAATCACCATCCTTAATCATTCCATTCGCTTATATCAATTTTTATGTTATGCTGGTTATTGGAAAAAGTATGAGTACAGCTTTCAACTACATAAGTATTAAATACCGCATTCTCGCCAACATCATTAACATCAACAATAAGAACCGAACCGCCTCTTATTATTTCCTCACCCTGTCCCGCTCCGATACACTCCACGGACATAGTTTTAGATAGCCTGTTTTTCTGTCTTAATATATTTTCGGCAATATTTTTAGCCTGCGCGTCATTATATATTTCGGGCAGGCATTCATAATACTGCAAAACTCCCCACATTTCCTGCGTCGCGCTGTCATAGGCTTGATAAACGTCTCTTTTTTTCGTTTCCTCGTTATCTCTGTACAGTTTTATAAGGTTATATGTATCGCTATCAATATCAGTCTTGTAGTTAAAATCAATCATTGTACCATCGTCGCTTATGCAAAGGGGAATGAACATACTTTTAATATTTCTTAGCGACAATTCCCCGAAATCGTCGAATAAAACATATAATTCCTTTGTGTTTATCGCTGTAATGTCAATAGCGTTTAAAATTATATCAATAAGAGTCTCATCTTCTTCTCTGCGTTTTGATATAACATATCCCGTGTCCTCAATTACACCCGTTGTCAACTTAAAATCATCGGCAATCATTTTTACAACGTCTCCGACTTTTTTATTGGTATACTCATAGGTTTTCTTATTCTGTAAATATCTTATCTGGTCGTATGCGGTAACTGTTATAATCTGGTCTTTCGTTCTGCTTCTGCTGAATATTCTTCCTTTGAAAATTCCCTTTCCGTTCACAATAAGACTTACAAAATCACCTTCCCCAAAAGCAATTCCATTTTGAACGGCGTTTCTCATAATCTTAAACGTCAAATTTGACGGACTGTTTTTTCTCGCTGAGGTCAATGTTACGCTGCCCTCGCACAAAGCCGACAATTCATATTTCACATTTTCGTGAACGACATACAGTTTAAAATCAAGATTATACAAGCCTCACACCTCCTAAGACGGCAAAATTAAAATCCGCCCTTCCTCGAGCGGATATAATATTTCGTCTGTATCCGTAATATTGTTAATCTTCGCTATTTCCGTATATCTGCTACCGTCGTTAAGCTGTAGCTTAGCGATTTTCCAAAGAGTATCGCCTGTTTTGACTGCATAACTCTTAGGTATAGATTTTGTTGTTCTCTGTAAAACTTCAGCGACGACAATTTTATTATCTTCCGTAACCGCTCCCGTTTCCGCTAAAACGACCTTGCGTACAGGACGATACTCTTTAAGCTTTAACTCAACCCAATAATCGCCTACGCACCCCGCCTTTTCCTCAACATTATATTCCTCAAAGGAAACAAGCATATTCCCCTGAAAACTTTCCGTTCCATCGGCAAAAATTCT
This sequence comes from uncultured Lachnospiraceae bacterium, assembly GCA_964384005.1. Lineage (GTDB taxonomy): Bacteria > Bacillota > Clostridia > Lachnospirales > CAG-274 > MGBC114079. The sequence goes on from CAYLJL010000250.1 coordinate 1,882, forward strand.
AAGCATTAAAAAGCGGATTGGTTTTTTTGCCGCCTTGAAATTTCTGAAAGCGTTAAGATAGACAATAGGCTGACCGATTGTACAAGCTTCTGTTTCAGGCCGTTGGACAAAGGGAAGTCTGAAAAAACCGTCGTGCAGTTTAGGCAATAATATTTTAAAACTAAGTTCTCGGAGCCCAATATCCTTCAAGACGTTAAACTCCCCGCCGTCCATAAGCTCGACAGACTTGTTTTTATTGACAACCTTTGTTTTAAAATTTTCAGGCGGGATAGGAAGCTGTAATATTTCCTTACTGTCGTCATACTTAAAAAACATAACAATTCTCTCATTCGTCATACGTGTACCCCCTGCGCTGAATTATTTATAGCGTTCGCCAGCTCATTTGTAACCCTGCCAATCATTTCATTTACATCAACGGTTTCTTTGATTTCTCCCGAAAACTCAAGATTTATTTGAGGTGAAAGCGCTGTTGTCTGTATTTTGTTTATTATTTCCCTTTCGGCGAAATCCCTCATAAATTTTAAATCCTCATCTGTCACGTCAACAGTATCTTTTATTTTGTCAACTGTTCCCACGTCTGTTTTTTCCTTTGGCGCAGCCGCCCCGTCTCCCGCTTTTAGGTCTTTTATTCGGTCATTCATTTCATCTATCCATTTTTGCCACTCATCATTTTGATTATTTTCGTCTGCTAACGCTTGTTTTGCTCCGTTAATTATCTGCCATTTTTCATTTTCATACTGATTTTGTGTATCCCTTATTTTTTGGTCATAATATGGACTAAACGCACTTCCTATATTCAAATACTTGCCATTTAATTCTTTATATTCATCTTCCCAAATCACCGCACCGTCACTTGCTTTTCTTGCCCATCTATACTTTGTTTTACCCTTTTGAGAACCAACTTTTAACCGCACTAGTTTTGAATCATTAAACCTTTCCCATCTTTCATAATCTTTACCCATTCCCAATTTTACCCAAGTATCTCGCGCTTCTTTTAATTTTTCTATTTCTTCATTAGCCATATCTTGATTACTAAGTACTTCCGCCGCCGCATCTACAGGGATTCCGTGCAAATTCGCGTAATCTCTAACATCTGAACTATACCGTGTTCTTATTGTACCTCCACCCGTCTTTGAATTAACCTCATCTATCTCTTGATTTAACTCACGAAAAAGACCAATTACTAAAACAATA
>CAYLJL010000251.1:0-3067 GCA_964384005.1 uncultured Lachnospiraceae bacterium
TATCTCGCGCTTTCGTTAATAATGCTTTTAATGACATTTTTTTTCGGCAATACGGAAGGAGGAGCCAAAAACTGGCTTACAATAAAAAATATTACATTCCAGCCATCAGAGCTTATAAAGCTTTTATTCATATTATACCTTGTGGCGGAACTGGCCAAACCAAAGCTTAAATTAATAAATATAATTATACCTACCATAATAAGCGGCTTTGTAATTCTCCTGCTTGTATTCCAAAAAGACCTTGGAAGCGCGTTAATATTTTTTGTAACATATATGGTCGTAATATATATAGCTACTTCGAGCAATTTAATATTGCTTATAGGAATTTTACTGGCGTCTATAGGCTCTTTTATAGCATATAACCTTTTTGAGCACATAAAAACAAGAATTTCGGCATGGATAAATCCCTGGGCGGATATAGAAATCGGAGGTTATCAGATAACACAGTCATTGTTTGCCTTAGGAACTTACGGTATTTTAGGTTCAGGACTTAATAGCGGGATGCCGTTGTCAATTCCCGTTGTGGAAAGAGATTTCATATTTTCTGCTATATGCGAAGAATTTGGAATAATTTTCGCTATATGCGTAATTTTAATTTTTTTAATGATATTTTATAGATGTATGAAAATAGCTTTAAACTCACGAAACCGATATATGAGCGTTCTCGTATCCGCTTTAACCTGCCTGATGTGTTTTCAGACATTTTTAATTATAGGCGGAGTAATAAAACTAATTCCGATGACAGGCGTAACACTGCCCTTTATAAGCTATGGCGGAACATCAATGGTAATAAGTCTCATAATATTCGGAATAATACAATGGATTTGCGGTTTAGCGGGAAAAATGTCAAACCGCGGAAGATAAATAAGAAGTATAATAAAGATGGTGATACAAATGAAAAAAAATATGAAAAGAGTATTCTTTTTTTATTCACTTTTATTTATAATGTTAATAGTTCATTTAATATACTTTACAGTATTTGAGGAAGACGTCTCCTTAAATTCCTATAACCCACGTCTGAATGTAATTGACAACAGTATACAAAGAGGAATGATTTTTGACGCGAACGGCATAACTCTCGCGGAAACAATAACCTCAGGAGGAAGTATACAGCGTAATTATTATTATCCTGAGGAATTTTGCCACATAATAGGATATATGCAAAAAGGCAAATTAGGACTTGAGGCAAAGAGCAATTTTACACTTCAAAAACTTGATAACGAATTATATCAAAGAATAAAAACAATATTTTCGGACAAAGAAAAACCAAAAGGCAACAATATTTTTATAACAATAGACAGTAAGCTTCAGCAATATGTATATGAGAAACTCGGAAAGACAAAAGGAGCGGTTGTTGTGCTTGAACCGAAAACGGGGAAAATATTATCAATGGTTTCCTATCCCTGTTTCAACCCTATGGAAATAGAAGAAATCTGGGACGAGCTGAAAAACGATACAGATAACAGTCCATTGTTAAACAGAGCGGCTCAGGGGCTTTATCCTCCGGGTTCAACCTTTAAAATATTAACGGCGGGAGCGGAAATAGAAACAGACCCGAATTATAAAAACTTCTCATATACCTGTAAGGGAGAAGACTCTTTTGACCAGAAAAAAATACATTGTTTCAACTCGACTGTCCATGGTAAAATAAGACTTGACGAAGCGTTAGAAAACTCTTGTAATACATTTTTTGCCACAATAGGCAAAAAACTTGGAAGCGACGTTCTCATCTCCTATACTGAAAAAGCAATGTTCAATAAAGATTTTAATTATACTCTTGAGTACAATAAAAGTTCTTTTTCATTAACGGAGTCGTCGGACCTCACAGAAATTGTAGAAACGTCAATAGGGCAGGGAAAAACGCTTGTTTCTCCTCTGCATATGGCAATGATAACGGCTTCTGTAGCGAATAATGGAATAATGATGAAACCTTACATAATTGACCATACGGAATCTTACTCAAGAAATCCGCTTGAAACAACAGAGCCGGAAGTCTTATCAGAGGTTTTCTCCGAGGAAACAGCGAAAACGCTTACGGAAATGATGGTAAAAGTAGTGGAAACAGGCACCGGTACGGAAGCGAAAATAAAAGGCGTTTCTATCGCGGGCAAAACGGGAACAGCGGAAAATTCTTCCGGAAAAGACCATGCGTGGTTTACAGCCTTCGCCCCCTCCGACGACCCCGAAGTCGTAGTAACCGTACTTTTAGAAAACGCCGGAAACGGCAGTAAAGCCATTCCCCTCGCCCGAGATGTTATTCAGAAAGCATTAGAAAAATAATCCGTTTTATTAAAAATCAAGCAGCGGAAAATCTTTCCCCTGCCCGCACGCCGCAGATGCGCCGCTCCGGTAGCGTACATCCGCATCGGGCGTGTGTGCATAAAACAAGAACAGAAGGCTGAAAAATAGCCTTCTGTTCGTTTTTACGTATAGAAAAAAGCATTTGTCTGTTCTGTTACAATATTCTAAAATCTAAAATCTCTTTTTCCTCTTTCAATTTCAGCAATACTTCTAACAGCAATATCTCTGACTTTATCGCTTGATATTTCCTTAATCTCATTTTTTATAACTTCCTCGCCCTTTTCTCTTGTATCTTTTGAAGCGTAATCCATAAGATATTCTTTTAAAGTCATAAGAGCATTGGGCTGACAACAGTTTGCGATTTGCCCGGCTTTAACAAGGGACATAAATCTGTCTCCCGTTCTGCCCTCCCTGTAACAGGCGGTACAAAAACTCGGTATATATCCAAGTTTTAAGAGCCAGTTCACGACCTCGTCAAGAGTGCGTCTGTCCTCAACGTCAAACTGAGCGGAGTTATCGTCATGTTTTTCCTCCTCGGCATATCCCCCGACGCTTGTTCTTGAACCTCCGCTAATCTGAGAAATACCAAGGTCAAGAACCTTTTCTCTGGTTTTCTGAGACTCTCTTGTAGAAATAATCATCCCCGTATAAGGAACGGCAATTCTTAAAACAGCCACAATTTTTTCAAAAATCTCATCAGAAATAGCGTTTGTAAAATCGTCAGGGTCAATATCGTCCGCGGGGCGTATTCTCGGCACGCTTATAG
>CAYLJL010000252.1:0-3061 GCA_964384005.1 uncultured Lachnospiraceae bacterium
GAAAGCGTTAAGAAATATTTAATGAAATAATTTTTTTTGACGATACTTCTATTGTTATGAAGTTTCGAAAGAAGTTTATTATTGAAATTTATCCCGATTTATCACCTAATTCCATAACAAATTTATTATATAATCCGAAAAGTAAATATTATTTTCTTTATCTGAGTTATGGAATTTTATACAAGCCCTGTAATCGCCTTTTTTATCATAATAATTAATTTCAAGTTCTTCAGCGCCTGATTTGGCAAATAAGTTTTTACATAGAATACTTTTTGCTGTATTGTCCGTAAAGCACATTTCCTGCGCCTGCAGAACCTTTTCTGGCCACAGGAAAGCGTAAGCCTCAAGATTTAAGTCTTTTGCGTTATACAGACAAAAACAATCTCCGTTAAGGTTGCTGAACATTTGTATCTGCTTCTCCCAAAAGGAAGTATCACGAAATATAAAATCATTGTCACAAAGAACTTTTTTGTATAAGCTGTTCATATTTTCAATATCAGAAAAATCAGCTTTTTTCAGAATATATTTGTTATCTGAATTTTGCGTAAAATCGGAGCTTTTAAAAACCTCTTTTTTAACTAATGTCGTTTTATTATATCCGAATTGCTTATAAAATCTGAATAATTCTTCATTTTCCGGAATAAGTATTGAATGGGTTATTCCTTTTAGAGTGTCGTTTTTAAAGGATTGTCTTAAAAGCTTTGTCATAAGTCCTTTTTTTCTGTAAAGAGGGTGAGTACAGGCGCCGTATATATATGTGGCTTTTCCGGAATTGTTGAAATTAAGGGGGATTTCCTGAAGCATTGCCGTTATTTTGTCATTTTCCTCATATATCAGAGTGTTTTTCGGTGAGAATACGTTTTTAAAATACCATTCTGAAAATTCCGGCGCTTCGGGAAAGCATATATTCCAGAGAGATATTATTTCATCTTTATTTTCATCTGAACCGTAACGTATGTTTTTCATTTGTCAATTCTCCTTTAATACGGCGGTATAATTTACTCCCATTAATACGGGTTTATAGGATAATTTCGCTTTACGTAATCCTTCTATACCCAAATCTTCTTCACGGTCTACATATTCCACATCGTTAAAATATCTTTTGGCGAATTCATTGTTAATAAGCTGGTACGCTCCGTTTATTGAATGTTCCGCCTTTTCTATCTGTATTGTGTACATATTGTCATAGCTTTTGCTTGCTATTGTAAAAGCTATGATTTTCTCATCAAGGCGGATAAGTCCTCCTCTTAACTCAAGTCTTTTAAAATTTTTTAAAGCCTGAGCGATTGCGCTTATTTCGGAAAAAAGAGAAGTATCTCCTGAACCGCGGTTTTCCTCGTACCATTTAAGCTGATATTTAAAAACTTCATGCGCGTTTTCTTCCGTAAGCTCCTCAAATTTCCAACGACCGTCATAGATTTCTTTAAATCTGTTTATAAAATTTCTTTTTGAATGGAATTTTTTACCTTTTAAATTTATTAAATCTTCCGCAAGGTATATATAATCGGCGTTATCCCGGTTTTCCTCAAATATAAACATATCCGGCATCTCTTTTTCAAGCTGTTCTTTTATTTTTTCGGGAATGGAAAGCATTATAAATGGGTTTTCTTTTTTTTCGGCGTATTCCATTATTGATAATACAGCTTTTTTCAAATCTCCCGTACCTAAGGGAGCAAGATACATTTCCTGTTTGTCCTCATGAGATTTTACCTTTAAAAATAAAAAATCGTCTTTTATACAATATTTTGTTGAATAATTATATCTCCACATAAATATATCCGTAAAGCAATGGTCACATAGAAAATAATTATTTTGTTTTGTATACTTTTCAATGATTTCTTTATCGTCTATCATTATATTTTTAAAATCCAACGTAAATTATCCTTTCTTCTTAAAATTAACTACAAGAATTCCTATACTTACTAAAATTAACGCGCCTATTGTTTCTATATTAAAAAAATCTTCACCGAGAAGAATGCCTGAGAGTATCACTCCGAAAACAGGATTTAAAAAGCCGTATATGGATATTTTTCCTACAAAATTATATTTCAGAAGCTCCGCCCAAAGGGAAAACGCCACTGCCGAAAGAAGAGACAGATACAATAAAATAAACAAAGGATAAAAAGTTCTTATATCCGATATATACAGCGGCGGCAGGGAAAGCTTTCCGCCGGAGAGTATTCCTGCTGTTGTCAATATAATTCCGCCAAATCCTAACTGATATCCTGTTATCATCGCGGAATCGGAATTTTTTGTCAAAAACTTTGTTATTACAGCTCCTGAGGCAAAGGCAAATGCCGCGAGAACCATAAAACCTTCCCCTTGAAAGGAAAAAGACGAGTCTATTCCGCTTTTGTTTATATTACACAGAAGGACGCCTGAAAAACCGAGTAGACAGCCGATTATTTTTTTTGGTGTGAGTTTATCATTTTTTATGAATATATGCGCAAGAATTACGGCGAAAAAGTTTCCTGACGCATTTATTATTGAGCTTTTTACTCCTGTAAGGTAATTCAGGCTTGTGTAAAATAAAATGTATTGTATCGCTGTCTGGACTATGCCGAGAGAAGCTATACCTAAAATTTCACTTTTTTTGGGATATACAAATTTTTTTAAAATTAAAGAACGGAATAATATTGTTATTAATCCGGCGAGAAAAAATCTGTATCCTGCGAAAAGTATTTGCGACGATGAAGATTTATCGGAAATTTTAAACGCTTCATAGCCTATTTTTATTACGGGAATTGCGCTTCCCCATAATGCCGTACATAAAACCGCCGTTAAAAATATATTTATGGGACGAGTGAAAAAATTATTTTTTTCTGAGGATTGTCTAATATTCATCTGATAACTTCCTTATTATAATATAAAGGGTAAAAGTCAACTGTTCGGTCTCGCGGAATTTACTCAGCTAAAGTGTCTGACCTTTTAAATCGACTTAAAGCGTATTTTTCAGCAAAATTATTTTTATTGCCTTTTATACGGTGTTTCTTGAATTATAATCAGTAGACTTCTTTCGAAACTGCGAAATTACTCCGGTCCAACAAAAAAATATTTGTAT
>CAYLJL010000253.1:0-3038 GCA_964384005.1 uncultured Lachnospiraceae bacterium
CGAACATTGTGGTTACGCCGCTATTTCCGGCAAGTTTGACAAAGTTTCCCTTTCACAGCAAGAAGCGATTGAAAAAGAAATCACACCGAAATATCAGAAAAAGACTTATCCTGACGTTTACGACGCTGATGACGCTATAGAAAGATATAAACACGCTTTAGAAAATTGTGAGGCTAAAAAAAGTAAAATTGGCGAAAAATCATACATTCATCTTAAACTTGCGTGGTTTTACCGTGATAAAAAGGATAGAGCGGGTGAAATAGAGCATTTAAAAATGGCTTATGAGGGTTTTAACGAGGCATTTACCACAGAAAAATTACCTATATGCGGTCTTGACGAAGACACACTGCTATACATTATTGCCGCAACAGGTATAGAACTCGGATACGAAGAAGAAAGCATAAGAATTTTAAGCAGACTTATTGTTAAAAAGAATTTGTCATCAAGGTTTAAGCAGAAAATCTCTGCTTTAAGAGAGAAAATTAAAAGTAATTCTTAGTAAACATTACATAAAAGATAATAAAAATAATTTTGCGGTATTTCTTTAAAACTTTCAGTCTTAATTGAGATGTATTTCCTGTTACATACGCGGCCGGTTTGATTGCTTGCGAAAATTTCCCGCAATATGCTTTATCCTGATTTTTATATATACAAAAACAATTTTTTCTGCTTATTTTTAAGTCCTGTTTCAAAAACTTGATTTTTCAGGTTATAAATTTGAAAACAGGACTTATCTTTGAAAATAACTCTGACATTTATTTATAGTCAATCAACTTGAAAATGAGCAAAAGGATTTTCTTCCGCCGAACTTATTTATTTTTAAGGTGATTGACTATAATGTACATAAATTAGTATAAATCCGAGGTGCGAAAATGTTTTTAAAAAGACTTGAGTTAAAAGGTTTTAAATCTTTTCCCGAAAAAACCGTTCTTGAATTTAATAAAGGTATTACAGCCGTTGTCGGTCCGAACGGAAGCGGAAAAAGTAATATCTCCGACGCCGTCAGATGGGTATTGGGAGAACAAAGCGTAAAAAATCTTCGCGGCTCAAATAAAATGGAAGATGTTATTTTCGCGGGTACTCAAAACAGGTCAAAATTAGGTTTTGCCGAGGTTTCAATGATAATAGATAACTCTGACGAAAGCTTTCCCCTTCCCTACAATGAAGTTATAATTACGAGAAGACTATACCGTTCGGGAGAAAGTGAGTTTGCCATAAATAATTCTCTTTGCCGCCTTAAAGATATTTATGAACTTTTTATGGATACAGGAATAGGACGGGAGGGCTACTCCATAGTCGGACAAGGTCGTATTGATGAGATATTAAGCACAAAATCAGAGGACAGAAGAACCATTTTTGAAGAAGCTGCGGGAATTGTAAAATTTAAAACAAGACGGCTTGAAGCTGAAAGAAAACTTGAAAAAGAAAAACAAAATTTAATACGAATTGATGATATTGTAAGCGAACTTGAAAATCAAATCGAGCCTTTAAAAATACAGTCTGAAAAAACGAAAAAATATTTTATTCTTTCAGAAAGATTAAAACTTCTCCAGATAAATATTTTTCTTACCGAGGTTAGTAAAATAGAAACCGGTTTACTTGAAAATGAAAAAAATATTTATTCCATAAATAACGAAATTTCGGAGGGAGAAAAAAAAGCTCCTGTTTTTGAGAAGAAAAAGCTTGAATTAAAAGAGAAAATTGAATTAAACTTAAAAGAGATTGAAAACGCAAATAATGAAATTATTGAACTGCGTTCTGAAAGAGAACAAACTGAAAATGAAATAAAACTTATATTGCAGCAAATCGCTTACTCTCAAAAAAACGCGGAGAATTTTCAGAAAGAAATAGAAAATACCAAGGAAAACATTTTATTAAAAAAAGAAGAAATAGAACTTAAAACAGCGAAAAAGAACGCCTCCTCCTTGGAATTGAAAATAAAAAACGAAAACCTTAAAAATATTCAGAAAGAATTCGATAACATTTTGTCAAGACTTGATGAAAGAGAAGAAACTTTCGATAAATATAACTCTGAAATAATAAATAAAATGAACATTCGTTCAGAAACTAAAATAAACATTGAAAGTATAAACTCATCAATTTTACAAATGTTAAATACAAAAGAACAATTAGAAACAGAAATCAACTTTTCCTCAAGCCAAAAGAATGATAAGTATATACGATTATTGGCTTTAAAAAAGTCCTTATCTGAAACAGAAGCAAAAGAAAATAAGGCAAAAACAGAACTTTCTCAGCTTAAAAATGAAAAATCAAAAGCCGATGAGGAAATCAGCAAAGAATATGTGAATCGTGACAATATAAGCAAAAATTTAAACGAGCTTTCCTCAAAATTCAGAATTTTATCAGAACTTGAAAAAGACTATGAGGGATATTATGAAAGCGTGAAATCCGTTTTAAAACAAAAGGAAAATAAAAATCCCTTATTCGAGGGAATTCACGGCGCCGTAGGCGAACTTATAAATGTTGAGAAAATTTATGAAACGGCAATAGAAACGGCGCTTGGCGGAAATATTCAGAGTATAGTTACAAAAACAGAAAAAGACGCCGGAAAAGCTATAGATTATTTAAAAAGAAATAAAAAAGGACGCGCGACTTTTTTGCCGATGAACGCCATAAAAGGAAAAGAACTTTCCGAAAATATAAAAAAGCAAATTCTGAACGAAAATGGTATTATTGACTTTGCTAAAAAGCTTATTACCTACTCCCCTGAATTTGACAATATATTTTCAAATCTTTTAGGACGTGTTATTGTTATTGATAATTTTAATAACGCTGTTGACTTTGCGAAAAAGTATAATTATTCATACAGAATTGTAACTCTCGGAGGAGAACTGCTTAATCCCGGCGGAGCAATTACAGGAGGAAGTATAAATAAAAAAACAGCGGGTATTTTTTCACGAAACAGAGAAATAAAAGACACTGAGGAGAAAATCTCAATATATAACTTAAAACTTAAAAAAACAGAGAGCACAATTTCTTCTTATAAACAGGAAATTGAAAAAATAAATGCCATTATA
>CAYLJL010000254.1:0-3036 GCA_964384005.1 uncultured Lachnospiraceae bacterium
CTTCTTTCGAAACTACGAAATTATATCAATCCAACAAAAAAATATTTCATTCAATTAAATATTTTTTTTAGCGAGATTTGTGCAAGTGTGAAGTTTCGAAAGAAGTCTAATTATTTTGTTGTTTTGCTATGAAAATTTTGCGGATTGCTATATAGTCAATCAACTTGAAAAAATGAACAAGTTCGGCGGCAGAAAATCCTTTCCGCTTATGTTTAGTCAGCCGGCATAGGCTCCGGCTATGCTCTCTTTCCGCTGCCCCACGGAAATAATTTTCATCCCGCCTTCTTTTGTCACTTTTCCAGTTGATTGACTATAGTATCAGGAACAATATTTTGTTAAAGTGTTTATGACGGAGTCGTTGCCGTTGTTTAACTCTTTGAAGCAGTTTATTATTTTTTTGTAAAGAGGAGTTTTACATAAATCCAATCCGAAAATTGTTGTATCTGAAAGAATTTTTGGTAAGTGTTTTTCAATATCATCATTTTCCCCGAAACTGATTTTATTTATAACAGGTTTTAAAACTTCAATATATGGGTCAGGGCTTAGCTCAAACTTTTCACCTTTATCGTTATATCCCATTAAATACCTCAGCCAGCCCGCTATTACAAGGGGAATATATTTTAAACTATCTAAATCAAATATATCGGAATTAAGATATGCTTTTATAGTTTCGCCGAATCTTATTGACAGTTTTTGAGATGTGTCGCAGGCAATTCTCTGGGGAGAATCAGGCATAAAATTATTTGGGAACCGTACCGTTATTACTTCTTTTAAAAATTCGGCGGGGTCTATTATTCCGGGATTTGTTACTACGGGCAGGCTTTCTTTTTCACTTAGATTTTTTATTAATTTTACAAGAGTCGGGTTTTTCATTTCTTCGGATATTTTTTCATATGAAAGGAGACAGCCGAAAACCGCAAGCGTCGTGTGCAGAGGATTTAAACAGGTACAGACTTTCATTTTCTCTGTTTTGTCAACGGTTTCTTTGTCGGTGAATATAACTCCTTTTTTACCGCTCTTATTTAAGGGGATTTTTCCGTTTCTGAAGTCGTTTTCTATTATCAGATATTCAGTTTCCTCTCCGTTTACAAAGGGCGATGTATAGGTGTTTTTTTCTGTTACAACAGGAGACATATCTTCTATGCCGTCATTCTGAATTATTTTCAGCACTTCCTCTGAAGGTCGGGGCGTTATCTTATCTATCATACTCCATGGGAAGGATATTTTTTCTTTTATATAGTCAATAAAGTCGTTTTCTATAAAATCATTTTTTATCCAGTTCTCAGCGAATTCAAGTATTGCTTTTTCAAGCTTTGTACCGTTATGGGAGCAGTTATCCATACTTAAAAGGGTTAATGGCAGTTTGTTACTCTTAAATCGCTCAAAGCATAACGCCGTTACTTTGCCGATATAGCTTTCGGCTATTGATGGAGGATTTTTAAAATCATTTTCTATGTTTTTAAAGAATTTTCCGTCTTTATCCTTTAAATTATATCCCTTTTCAGTTATTGTAAACGACGCGAGCTTTAAACTGTCATTTCTGAAAATTTCCCGGAGTCTTTCCATATCTTTTTCATTTTCTTTTGTCATACATAACGCTTCAGTTATAGACGCTATTATTTCTTTGCTTGTTGACCCGTCGGATTTTAACGTTACGTTTATTGTAAGATTGTCATAATTTTTCATTGATTTTTCGATTATTTCATAGTCGTATCCCTCGACTGCCGTTATACCTGACGCTATTAGTCCCTGATTCAAAAGATTCTGACATATAGAGGCGGGAAAGGCCCGAAAAATATTTCCTACTCCAAAATGTACCCACTGTGGTGAAAGTTTAGTTTGTCTGTGTACCTCGTTTATATCAAAGTCCGGAAGAATATAACCTTTTTCTTCCCAGAATTCTCTGTTTTCAAGATTCTTTAAATTTAATTCCATCTTGATTTCTCCTTTTATTTTTTGGAAGATTTCTCTATTGCTTCTATCAGGCCGTTTAAATATGTTGCGCCCAACGCCCTGTCATACAGTCCGTATCCCGGCATTGCTACCTCTCCCCATATAGCTCGTCCGTGGTCAGGGCGTACAGGCCCGTCAAATCCTGTTTCATAAAGGGTTTTCATTATTTCGTACATATCTAAGGAGCCGTCGGAGGAAAGATGCGCCGCCTCGTCAAATTTACCTTTTGAATGATGAATTAGATTTCTTACATGAGCGAAATATATACGTTTTCCAAAGGTTTTTATTATATCGCATATATCGTTTTCGGGATTAGAACCTAATGAGCCTGTACAAATGGTTAAGCCGTTAAAATCCTCGTTTACTCCGTCAAGAAGCTTTTGAATGTTCTCTTTTGAATTTATTATCCTCGGAAGTCCGAATACGGGCCACGCAGGGTCGTCGGGATGAATTGCCATTTTTATATTGTTCTTTTTGCACGTATCTTTTATTTTGTTTAAAAAATATATTAAGTTTTCAAGAAGTTTTTCGGAGGTTACGTCTTTATATGTTTCAAAAAGTTCTTTTATCTTTGAAAGACGTTCCGGCTCCCACCCCGGCATTGTAAAGCCGTTGCTGTTTGAGTTTATTTCATTGAAAATTGTTTCCGGATTGATTTTATCTATTAAGTCCTGGTCATAGGATAATACCGTTGAGCCGTCGTCTCTTTTTTTTGCGAGGCTTGAACGAGTCCAATCAAATACAGGCATAAAGTTATAGCAGATTAATTTTATATCCGCTTTCGCGAGATTTTCAAGGGTTGTTATATAGTTTTCTATATATTTGTCTCTTTCGGGAGCGCCTGTCTTTATTGAGTCGTGTATGTTTACACTTTCTATTCCCTCAATTTTAAGCCCCGCGTTTTCAACCTCGTTTTTCAGCTCTAAAATTTCCGGAAGCTCCCACACTTCTCCCGGCTGTTTGGAGTATAAGGTAGTTATTACGCCCGTTACTCCGGGAATCTGACGTATTTGTGTGAGCGTTACGGAGTCGTGTCCTGTTCCGAACCATCTTAAAGTCATTTTCATTTATATTACCTTCTTT
>CAYLJL010000255.1:0-2328 GCA_964384005.1 uncultured Lachnospiraceae bacterium
CTTTCGGATATTTTAAAACGGAAAAAGGTATCCACAGACTTGTAAGAATTTCTCCTTTTGATTCCTCAGGAAGGCGGCATACTTCTTTTGCCTCATGTGACGTTATGCCGGAACTTGATGATACCATTGAACTTGAAATTGACCCCGATGATTTGAGAATTGATACTTATCGTTCAAGCGGTGCCGGCGGTCAGCATATAAATAAAACTTCTTCGGCTATACGAATTACTCATATTCCGACTAATACAGTTGTTCAGTGTCAAAACGAGCGTTCCCAATTTCAAAATAAGGACAGAGCTATGAAACTTTTGAGAGCTAAGCTTTATGAACTTAAATTGCAGGAACAAACCGAAGAACTTAAAGATATCAGAGGAGAAGTTAAAGATATCGGCTCGTTCTTATGTTTTTCATCCCTATAATATGGTTAAAGACCATAGAACAAACGCTGAAACAGGTAATGTTCAAGCTGTTATGGACGGAGATATTGATATGTTCATTACAGCGTATCTGAAATGGATAAATATGTAGTATCGAAATATAATAAATTCTGCCTGTTCCCAGATATATATTTGGGGCAGGCTCTTTTTGGAGGGCATATTTTGAGGATTGTCGAAATTGATAGAAATTCTGAAAATCAAAGACTCGATAAATTTCTTTTGAAATATTTCAATAAAGCGGGAAAATCTTTTATTTATAAAATGCTTAGAAAAAAAAGAATTAAATATAACGGTACAAAGGCTTTGGGAAATGAGATTCTGAAGTCGGGCGATTTTCTTCAGATGTATTTGTCTGAAGAAACTATAAACTCTTTTATGGAAATTAAAACGGTCGATAGGGCAGATAATGACTTTTCTGTTCTTTATGAGGATGAAAATATTATTATTTGCAATAAGCCCGCGGGACTTGCCGTTCAGTGGGATTCTATTAATGTAAATAATACTTTAAACGACCAGCTTCTTTTCTATCTTCACAAAAAAGGAGAATATATTCCTCAGAAGGAATCGGTTTTTACTCCATCTGTCTGCAACAGGCTTGACAGAAATACAAGCGGTATCGTTTTATTTGGAAAAAATTATAAGTCGGTTAAAGCTTTAAATGAAATTATAAAAAATCGTAAAATTGATAAATTTTATTTAACGGTTTTAAAAGGTGTTATAAAAGAGAATGATACAATCTCAGCTTACTATATAAAAAAGGAAAATAATCGGGCGGAAATTTTTTCTGAGTTTAAAGAGGGTAGCAAAAAAATTGTTACCAAGTATAAAAGACTTGCCGAAAATGGTGAATACAGCCTTGCCGAGGTTGACTTGATAACGGGAAAATCTCACCAAATAAGGGCGGGTTTTAAATTTATGGGGTATTATGTTATTGGCGACAGGAAATATGGCATTTCTGATGTGAATAAATTTTTTAAGAAAAACTTTGGTCTTGACAATCAATTTTTACATTCTTATAAAGTAATTTTTAATGATGGGGCAGGTTTTTTTGATTATTTAAAAGGAAAAGAATTTATAGCCCCGCTTGACGATAAAAAAGAAAAAATAATTTTTGAGCTTTTTAAATACGGGAAGGAAGATAATTTTGAAAAGTATTGATATTTATACTGACGGCGCTTGTTCGGGAAATCCCGGCCCCGGGGGGTATGGCGTTGTATTGCTTTATAAGGGAAACAGAAAGGAATTATCACAGGGATATAAATGTACTACTAATAATCGCATGGAAATGCTTGCTGTTATAAAAAGTCTTGAAGTTTTGAAAGAACCTTGCAAAGTTAATCTGTACAGTGATTCAAAATATGTTATTGACGCTATAACAAAAGGCTGGGTCGATAAGTGGAAAAAGAATAACTGGAAGCGAAATAAGACAGATATGGCTTTAAATGTTGATTTATGGATTTCTATGCTGGAACTTCTGGATAAACATGATGTTAATTTTATTTGGGTTAAGGGTCATGCCGATAATGTTGAGAATGAAAGGTGTGATTTTCTCGCAAGAGAAGCGATTAAAAAAGATAATCTTTCAGAAGATGAAAATTATGGTAATTAAAGTATAAAATTTAATAAATGAGGAGTTTTTTATGACAGGGCTTTTTGCCGGTATGGCTGTATTGATTATTTCAATAAATGTTTATGATGGATTTAAAATCCGGAAATGTTTCTGGATAAACAAAAAATGGTATTTTTTTATAGCACTTCCAATTCATGTTGCTTTTTTAGGCATATTTTTGGCATTATTCTTTACAAGAGGCTCTGATTTTTCGGGTCCCTTTAAAAATATTCTGAATATTATTGGATATGGTTTTGTTACAGCGTCATTTTATTCTTCCAA
>CAYLJL010000255.1:2338-3023 GCA_964384005.1 uncultured Lachnospiraceae bacterium
ATTTTATATGTTTTTGATGTTTCTTATTTCCGGAATTATAAGGTTTGTTTTTAATAAACTTGGATTTAATGGAAAATTAAGAAAAGTTTTGTCTAAGATTTATGCGAAAGGTATAACGATTGTTGTTATTTCTTTTTTGGCAATAGGATATGGGGTCTATAACGCCTCCGATATTTCAGTTACAGAATATAGTGTTTCTATTTCAAAGGATAAAGGTAACATTGATGGTTTAAATTCGGTTATGTTTTCTGATACTCATATAGGAACAACTATTAAAGAAAAAGAAATTGACGAAATAGTTCAAAAGGTTAATGCTCTTAAGCCTGATATAATTTTTCTTTGCGGTGATATTTTTGACGAAGGGACAAGCGTTTATTTGAAGGAATACGCAAAAGACGCTTTTTCGGGATTAAAAAGCAAATATGGAGCTTATTATATTACAGGAAATCATGAGTATTATTCTGATAATTCTGAAAATTCCATTGAGTATATAAAGGCTGCCGGAATTAATGTTTTAAAAGATGAGTATACCCTTATTGACGACAGTTTTTATCTTGTTGGCAGAGTTGATAAAGATATTCTTAGAGAACAAGGCGTCGAAAGAAAAGAGTTATCGGAAATTTTAGAGGGTATTGACAAAGATTATCCCATTATTTTACTTGACCACAGACCTGTCGGAATTAAC
>CAYLJL010000256.1:0-2999 GCA_964384005.1 uncultured Lachnospiraceae bacterium
CAACAAATAAAAAAAATGACAAACCGCGTAAACTTCCTCCCCTCGAAACTAAAAATATCCCACAGAGAGATATTGGATATGAAGACGTACTTCGATACAGTCCGAGAAGACGAGGGGGAAGAAATCAGACAGTAAAAAAGAAAAACCGGGTCCCTTTAAGTAAAAATAAGAATTTATATCCTGACGGAGCCGCTCAGACCGAACCAAAGAGAAAAAATCAGGCTCGGAAATCAAAAATAGTAATTCATGAGCCAAAACAAAAAAAACGAAAATCACGGCTTCCTCTTTTTACGTCGTTTTTCATTTTCATACTTATAGGGTTGTTAATATTCTGTATAATAAAAATTAAAAGTTTGTCAGACCGGATAGAAATTCTTAACGAACTTTTAGGTTTTGACCAAATACAACAGACAATTCCCGAAAATACAGACAATTCCGACCCGAGCGACAGTCCTATATAAGTCTTTCGTTACCGTCGCTGCTGAAAAATTTATTGTTGTGTTTGTTATATAATTTGTGTTATAATAAGTAATGATTTTTTATATATGAAACTATATTAAGGAAACATATTGCAATTCAAAAATAAAAATAATTTTATAGTGAAATAATAAAGGAACAATAAAAAAATGAACAAGTAAACTTTAAAAGAATTTAATATATCAGGGGATGCTTTTGTTGTCTCGCACTAAAAATTTTGTAGATTGTATAGTGTGAACGGAATAATATTCAGAACTTTTGCCACATTAAAGTCGGTTCAGGCTGTATAGGCGGATAAAAAGGTTAAGCTTTTGCGGCGGCCTGTGCGGCCTTTCCTGCTTTTACAACAAAAAAGTGCTGAATTTTAAAAATTATTTATTTGAATTGTGCGGTATTTCCATGAAAGTAATATGTTTGATTTATTGTTTAAAACAAGAGGAGATATATCAAAATGAAAAAAAGCAGAGTTCGGTCAGATAAACTTATAGTTGGTATGATTACCGCAACCGATGTCATTTCTATTTCCGGCACCACTATAGTACCCAAAGGAACAGTATTGGATGATTATAGTATAGGTAAAATTTCCAGAGCCGGAGTTACGGCGGTTATTATAGAAGCGGAAGACGACGAAGAAATTACAAAAAAACAATTTTCAAGCGTAACAGAGGTAAAAGAAAGTACAGAATTCAAAAAATTCAAAGAAAATTTTGAAGTCAGTAAAACAGAGATTAAACGTTCTTTAGATAAAGTGGTAAGAAGCGATAAAGAGATTGATTTCGATAAAATAATATCAGAAGTTGACGTAGTTATGTCAAATAGCTGTACAGGTATGGAGATTTTTGAGATGCTCAACTGTATGAAAGATGAGATGGACGACGTTTATAAACATTCTTTGAATGTCTCTCTTATGAGCGCCGTTATAGCGAAATGGGCAAGAATGCCCAAGGCTGATATTGATGAGGTTATGGCGGCGGCTATTTTGCACGATATAGGCAAATTAAAAATTCCTTATGAGATTTTAAATAATGCCGACCCCTCGGCGGAAGAAAAAAAATTCCTGAGAAAACACGCCATTTACGGCTATAATATTCTAAAAAACAGAGTAAGCGAGTCTATCGCGCAGGTTGCTCTTAGTCATCACGAAAGATATGACGGAACAGGTTATCCAATAGCGCAAAAAGGACTTGAAATTCCAAAATTAGCGAGACTTATCGCAATAGCCGATATTTTTGACGAGCTTACCAGTAAAAGGGAAAACAATCGGGCAAAGGTCTGCCCTTTTGACGTTATACGCCTTTTTGAGAGAGACGGCTTTCAAAAATTCGATACGGAATACCTTCTTGCTTTTCTTTCGGGAATATCAGATACATATGTGGGATACAACGTAAAACTTTCAAATGGGAAAATGGGTACTATTGTTTTCGCGAATAAAACAAGACCATCAAGGCCTATGGTTAAAGTTGAGAATAGATATATTGATTTAGGAAAAGAAGCTGACTTACAAATAGTGCAGTTATTATAATAAAAAAATAAATACAGACTGCCAAAAAAGTCAAATTAATAAAAAGATGAGGTTTAAAAACTTATAGTCAATCAACTTGAAAAGCGGCAAAATGAAACATAGGAAACGCTGATTAATTTAAGGATAAAAAATAATTTTTTATCCTTGAATTAATCAGCGTTTTCTTAAAGATAACAATTATTTTGTTCCATATTCGCTTTCTTTTTTTCTGTTCTGAGGAAGCATCGCAGCTATTATATTCATAACCCTGTCCGGCAAATCGTTTATTTCTTCTTTGGTCAGTCCCGCCGTAGGTATAGGGTCGTGAACATATACGTCAACCCTGGCCGGAGTTATAGTTCCTCCGTGCTGTTCCATAAGCTTATATGAACCGTCAAGAGTAACCGGAACAATAGGAACCTTTGATTTTGTCGCAAGCTTAAAACTTCCGTGTTTGAACTGGTGCATTTCGTCGCACTGGCTTCTTGTTCCCTCGGGGAAAACAACAAGAGAATGTCCTTGTTTCAGAACTTCTATTCCCTGTAAAATTATTTTAAGAGACTGTTTTATATCGCTTCTGTCCATAAATATACAATGAATATATTTCATCCACCCTCTTACAATAATAGCCTTTTCCATTTCGATTTTAGCTACAAAACCCGTATTTTTCTCAATAGACGCCATAAATATAGCTATATCAAAATTGCCCTGATGATTGCTCATAAATAAAACAGGACTATCCTTAGGTATTTTTTCCTGATTGTGTACGACTATATTTGCTCCGCTTTCCTTCATTCTTCTTTTTGCCCATTTTGTGGTCACTTCAAAGGCATATTTGTCAAGCTCGTCATATTTTCCCTGTTTTTCAAGAATTTTTGCTTTTATAAGCTTAATTGAGCTAAACCCTATTGATACAATAAAACTAACAAACCAGTAAATACTTCTTAAACTTTTAAACATTAATTAAACTCCCCTCAAATTCTTGGGAAAAGCCGCGTAAAAATCAGAATGCTTTCGCTCC
>CAYLJL010000257.1:0-2913 GCA_964384005.1 uncultured Lachnospiraceae bacterium
AATAAGTCATTTTATAATCTTCAAGATAAACGTCGTGATTAACGGGAGTCTCCGTAATGAGAAGCCTGCATTTAATATTACTGTTTCTCAGATATGAAAACCACACTTCCATCGCCTTAGGGTCTTTTTCAACTATAATAAAGGAATTTAAAAAAGAACCGATATTACTTTTCCTCTGTCTCTTTTCCCCCGGGATTTTACATTTCCACGAAAATCGTGTTAATTCTTCTCCCAAAGGAATTTTTATCTCACCCACATTCATAATATCATAGCTTTGAAATCTTGTTCCGCATTCAACCATTATGGTCTCCGGCAGCATAGGAAACGTCATATAGTCCCCTGTGTCAAATTCTGATAAAATAATTTTTATTTTTATCACTTCCATTCTGTAATACGCCAATTCCAAAAAAAACAAAAAAATAAAAGCTTTAAAAAAGCTTTACAAATACAAAATTTATGATATAATAAGACTAAGAAAAGGCAATCGAAACGATTGCCGACTCATTGTGACAAAAAAATAGTAGCCACGTCTTGCCGGAGGGGGCTACTATTTTTTTGTATCTATATATGTCAAGACAACTATTAAAAATTGTCCGAATGAAATCATTAAGTATAATGCTTCAAAGGTCGACATACTATCACCCCCAATTATATAAAATAGGATTTATCATAAATCCCTATAATCAGAAGTGTCACCTCCTCCCTTTAAAGAATAAGGAGTCGGCAAAGCTACAAATCTATAATAGCCGTATCATTTCAATTACCTTTCCGTATTTCAGAAACAAGCAGTAAAAACGAAGTTTTCACAACTTGCTCCTTTTGACATTATATCACAAAAAACTTACCGTGAAAACCCTGTTTTTTTAGTTTTGCCTCATATAATACCCGCTTTCATATTAGGGAACAGATTTATCAAAGCTTTCGCTATCGTCCCAGCTACCTCGTTCGATATTTCGGGCATATTCTTTCGTATAATCTCCATAATATCCTTACTGCCCTCAGCGTCTGAGGCGTTTACAGTAATATTTATCCCTCCAAGATTAACAGTTACAGGCGTGAGAGTTGTGCTGTTTTCTCCCGAATTATCCACTGCCCTGTTAAAAACATTTTCCTTTGCGCCGCTGTTGGAGACATAGCCAAAAATTCCGCCCTCAGCGTGCGCCTGTATGCTTTCATCTATACCTTTATTCTTGTAGGGTTTAATTCCAAGCAGTTCCCCCGCTTTTTCCCAAAGACTTATGCCTCTGTTTCTTCGCTTTCCCGACAGCGGGATTATCGCTTCCGCTCCATCCTCCGCTACAAGTCCTATGTGGGGTTTTGTCAATATACCGCCTTCTGCATGCTCATCAGCATAAATTCCTCTTTTAAAACCTTCTGCAATAATCTCATTTGAACTTGTCACCAATCCCTTTTCCGCAAGCGTTGAAATGATACCATTTGCCGTATTTAATATATCTTCCGATATTTCAGGGTAGCTTATAGGCGTATCACCCATTACTATATTCGGTTTTAATGTAGGCAAGTCTGAAAGAAAAGTTTCTTCTCCTTTCAATTTAGCATTTGCATAATTTAGTGTACCTGTTACGGTTAATTGTAGTTCCATATCTGCATAAATAGGGTTTTCAAAAACTTTTTGTATATCTTTTTTAAATATTTTATACATATTTCCCGCTGTTTCCTCTGATGATGGTCCAAAATCTTTCAAAAACCCCTCTGTTATACTTTGCGCGACAGGTGTTAATAATGTTTCAGCCGCTTTTGCGTTTTCTTCATTATTTCCAAACAACGCAAGCCATGTATTATTATCCCACTTGTCGAAATCAAGAGTTTGCAGCGCCGAAAAAAGTCCCGTTTTTAGTCTTTCCTTTAAATCACCTTCAAGATCCGGAAAAATTTGACTTGTATCAACGCCATTAGTATTTTCTAATGCCGCCGCTATTTTAGGAATCTGAAAATCCAATATTTGCTGAACCAACTCATTGCTTCTTTCTTTATAGTTTTCTTCTAATATCTGATAATCTTGGGTATAAGCTTCATCGGTATAATTTTCATCTGTATTTTTTCTCAGTTTCAAAAGGGTAACACCCAATTTAAACGCTTGGTCATAATTTGCCAGTCCCTCTTGTTTATAATTCAAAAGCTCCTGCTGAAGCGTTTGAAAAGTTTTAAGGTTCATATCCTCGTCGGCATACTTCACGCCCAATAAATTTAAACCCGCTTCATTTTCCGCGTCAGCGACTGAATTCATTATTTCCGAAATCTTTTCTGTGTTCTGGTCAACTTTTGCTTTATCTTCATCGGATAATATTTTACCGCTGTTTCTGGCATAAATAGCGTCGTTTTCTTTCATTAAATCATCAACTTGTTTCTGCAAACCCTCATAAGTATCGTCAACACTCTTTACTATTTCATCGCCGCCTTTATCGTCGCCCTGAAATAAGAGTTTAACCGCCATTGTCATTTCATATTGTTTATCTGTAAGCAAATCCTTAGCCGAGCTCACATAATCCTTTGCGATTTGAACAAACTCATCATTATCCGCTTGCGTCCAATCAAGTCCCAAACTCGCTTTCCAGTTTATTTTTTTAAGACTTTGAGACGATTTTTCAAAAACAGACAGACTGCCCGCCGCTTCCTCCGTCGCCGAGGCAAAAGCGCTTAAACTCTCAGCGGCGTTTCCAAATGTAATTTTTTTAGCTATGGATTGAATCTCGCTTAAAGTATATTCAACGTTTCCGAAACTATTTTTTAAATTGTTCAAAACAGTGTTTCTGACAAGATTATCAAGTTCCTCTTTTGAAATTTCCCCGTTTACAAGTTTAGCCGCACCTTGTTTCAGCTCCTTTGAGTTATATTTTTTTTGCTCCTCTTTTATCGCCTTTTGTCTCTTCTCTTCCTCTTCCTGCTCAAGTT
>CAYLJL010000258.1:0-2911 GCA_964384005.1 uncultured Lachnospiraceae bacterium
TACAGCAAAAACGATAGTTTTTGCTTATTAAAGTTTAGGGTCAAGCCCTTTTTAAAGGGCTTGCGGGTGTGGGCAGAGCCCACGGTCTTATTTTTTATGGGCAGAGCCCACGGTCTTATTTTTATGGGCAGAGCCCACGGTCTTATTTTTTATTAAAACGGGTGATATAAGATGAACGACAGGCTAAAGGCAGAAACTTATGACAAGCTTTTTAAGGCTATTTTACTTCTTAAAGACGTAAACGAATGTTATGATTTCTTTGAGGATATATGCACTGTGAACGAAATAAAAAGTCTTGCCCAGAGGTTTGAGGTAGCCAAGCTTCTTAAAGACGGGGAAACATATGCAAGCATAGCGAAAATCACAGGGGCGTCGACCGCTACAATCAGCAGGGTGAACCGTGCCTTTAATTATGGTACGGGCGGTTATAAATCTATTTTAGAAAGAATTAAGGAGAATTGATATGGCGGATTTAACAGCGGGATTAAACCCGATGCAAAAAAAGGCGGTTCTTAAAACAGAAGGCCCCGTTTTGGTTTTAGCGGGCGCCGGCTCCGGAAAAACAACGGTGCTTACTCACAGAATCGCTTATCTTATAGAACAGGGAGTAAAGCCTTATAATATTATGGCGATTACTTTTACAAACAAAGCGGCTAAAGAAATGAAAGAAAGAGCGGAAAGGATTACGGCGGCAGGAAAAGACGTATGGGTCAGCACTTTCCATTCGTCATGCGTAAGGATTCTGAGACGGGATATAGAACGGATAGGATATACCTCTCAATTTACAATTTACGATTCGGAAGACTCAAAAAAGCTTATTAAAGATATTTTAAAAGAATTTAATATAAACGATAATAATTTTGACCACAGAATGATTATGAACTGTATAAGCAGTCAGAAAAACGAACTTATATCAGCGGCGGCTTTCGCTGAAAGCGCGGGAGAGGATTTCAGACTGAAAACAATTTCAAGGGTCTATTCAGAATATCAGAAAAGGCTGAAAGAAAACAACGCTCTTGATTTTGACGACCTTATTTTTAAAACGGTTCAGATGTTCGCTCAAAATCCCGACGTCCTCGACAAATACAGAGAAAAATTTCTCTATATTATGGTCGACGAGTATCAGGATACGAACACCTGCCAATACAACCTTATAAGACAGCTTTCATCAAAATACAGGAATTTATGCGTTGTGGGTGACGACGACCAGAGTATTTACGGCTGGAGAGGCGCTAATATAAGAAATATACTTGATTTTGAAAAGGATTTTAAAAACGCCGAGGTTATAAAGCTTGAACAAAATTATCGCTCTACCAAAAATATTCTCGACGCCGCAAACACCGTTATTAAAAGAAATTCAGAAAGAAAATCAAAGGAACTCTGGACCGAAAACGAAAGAGGTAACCTTATCAGAGTTGTGGAGAATAACAGCGATATTGAAGAGGCGGTGTTCATCGCTTCCGAAATAGAAAAAAGCCTTGAAAACGGCGGGGAATATAAGGATTTTGCCATTCTTTACAGAAATAACGCTATGAGCAGGGTTATTGAAGACAGATTTGTAAAAAACTCTATACCATACAGACTTTTAGGAGGGGTTCCCTTCTACGGAAGAAAAGAAATTAAGGATATTATGAGTTATCTCAAAGTTTTATATAACCCATCTGACGATATGGCAATTAAAAGAATTATAAACGTTCCGAAAAGAGGTATAGGCACTACTACAATTAACAAAGTTGACACTTTCGCCGAGGAAGCGGGAATATCTTTTTTTGAGGCGCTTCTGAAAGCCGACGATATATCAGAAATTAAGGGCAGAGTGAAAAAACTTCTGGAATTCGCTAATCTTCTCGCGGAGCTTAGGGCGGATTCCGAAAAGCTTAAAATTTCTGAACTTCTTGAAAAGGTTATATCGGAAACCGGATACAGGCAAGAACTGGAAAACGAGGCTACGGCGGAAGCTATGGGACGCATCGACAACCTGAACGAACTTATATCAAAGGCCGCTGAGTTTGAAAGTACCTCGGAAAGAGCCGATTTGTCCGCTTTCCTTGAGGAGGTCGCTCTGGTCGCCGATATTGACAATTATTCCGAAAACGACGACACTGTTGTACTTATGACCCTGCACAGCTCGAAGGGACTTGAGTTCCCTACCGTATTTATCGCGGGCGTTGAGGAGGGGATTTTCCCGAACAGCAGATGCTCTGAAAACCCTGACGCTCTTGAGGAGGAAAGGCGACTTTGCTATGTAGGCATTACAAGGGCAAAAAGACAGCTTTATCTTACATACGCTAACGGAAGAAGACAGCACGGACAGCCTATTATGAATCTGCCGTCAAGGTTTTTAAAGGAAATTCCTATGGATTTTGTCGAAAAAACTAAAGGTACATCTTTTAAAAACAAGGAAAAAGAACCCTCTTTCATAAATAAGGTAAAATATGACCCTATGAGCAACAAGGAGTATTTTTCTTATGGAAAAATTCCCGCGCCGAAAAATGTTACCCTCGATTTTCAGGTGGGTGATAAGGTCAGACAGGTTAAATACGGCGCGGGCGTGGTTAAAAAAATATCCCCGGCAGGCGCTGATTTTGAGGTTACTGTTGAATTTCCCGAAATCGGAACAAAAAAATTTATGGCTATGCTCTCGAAAAATACTTTGAAAAAAATTTAATAAAATTTTTTCCCTGTTCCTTATTATGATTTCTATTATTTCTTATTTGTGAATAAAATTATAGCATACGACAAAATGATTTTTTGTTCACTATAGCAAAACAACAAATTAATACAACAAAAAATAAGCAGAAAATCATTTTTATAAGGAAGGGTTGTTATGAGAATTTCGGAGATTGAAAGAAAAGAGGTTATCAATGTCTGCGACGGCGGAAGACTTGGTTTTGTATGCGACGCGGAAATA
>CAYLJL010000259.1:0-2907 GCA_964384005.1 uncultured Lachnospiraceae bacterium
GTAAAAACTCAGCGGTCTGAAACTCGTCAGGAAGCTTCTGTTTAATAGTCTGTTCAATAACCCGTCGCCCTGCAAAACCTATAAGAGCTTTGGGTTCGGATAAAATAATATCGCCTAACATACCGAAACTTGCGGTAACGCCTCCGGTAGTCGGGTCTGTAAGTACGGAAATATATAAAAGACCTTTGCCCGAGTGTCTCGCGACGGCGGCGCTTACTTTAGCCATCTGCATAAGGGATATAATTCCCTCCTGCATTCTTGCCCCTCCGGACGCTGTAAAAACAACTACGGGTAAATTATTATCCGTGGCGTATTCAAAAGCGCGGGTAATTTTCTCCCCGACAACCGAACCCATACTGCCCATAATAAAACCAGAGTCCATAACGCATAAAATCGTCTCAATACCGCCTATTTTGCATTTTCCTGTAATAACAGCGTCATTAATACCCGTTTTTTCACGCATTTTTTTTATTTTACCCTCATAATCCGGATAACTAAGAGGATTTTTAGCGGTCATATCGGAATTAAACTCAACAAAAGTCTCCTCATCGGCAACAAACTCAACTCTACAGCTTGCCTTTAACCTGAAATAACCTCCGCAGTCGGGGCATACTCTTAATTTTGGTATTTCTTTTTTATATATAATTTTTTCGCAGCTTGGACATTTAACCCACATTCCATCAGGAACCGACGGCTGATTAGTGTTCGCGAAAACATTTTTATCCTGTTCGTTTCTCGTTTCGGCAACGGAAACATATTTTTTCTTTTTAAATAAATTCACTGAATCACCCTCTTTATAGGGAAACACTGATTTAATGATATTAAAAATAATTTTTAATCTTTGAATTAATCAGCGTTTTCCACAGATTAGACTTCTTTCGGAAGAAGTCGTTATTGTTCAAGAAGCTCTGATATAAATGACGTATCAAATTCGCCTTTTTTATACATTTTGTTGTCAAGCAGCTCAAGCTGGAAATCAATATTTGTTTTTATTCCTTCAATAACGAATTCGCCTAAAGCTCTTTTCATTTTTGCGATAGCCTCGTTTCTGTCCCTGCCCTTTGTTATCACTTTGGCAATCATAGAATCATAGTAAGGAGGTATAGTATATCCGGCGTAAACGGCACTGTCGACCCTGAGACCGTTCCCGCCGCCGGGCATAAGTAAATAGCTTATTTTGCCGGGAGAAGGTGAAAAATTATTCTCCGGGTCTTCGGCGTTAATCCTGCACTCAATAGAGTGTCCCGAAAAAGAAACGTCCTTTTGTTCAAAACAAAGCGGTTCGCCCGCCGCTATTTTAAGCTGCTCCTTAATAAGGTCTATGTCCGTCACCATTTCAGTGACAGGGTGTTCGACCTGTATACGAGTATTCATTTCCATAAAATAGAACTGGCCTTCCTGTGAATATAAAAACTCAATAGTGCCTGCGTTTCTGTAATCAGCGGCCTTTGCCGCCCTGACCGCCGCCTCTCCAAGTTTTTTTCTTGTATTTTCGTCAATAGCCGCGCAAGGGGACTCCTCAAGCAGTTTTTGATTTCTTCTCTGCAAGGAACAGTCTCTCTCACCGAGATGAACGACATTTCCATATTCATCGGCAAGGATTTGCACTTCAATATGTCTGGCGTTTTCAATAAGCTTTTCCATATAAACGCTGTCATCGCCAAAATTAGCTTTTGCCTCGTTTTTAGCTGTGTTAAAACTTTCCTCAAGTTCCTCCCTGCGTCTTACTATTCTGATGCCCTTTCCGCCGCCTCCCGAGGAAGCTTTAATCATAACCGGATAACCGAATTCATCGGCAAATCCAAAAGCGTCCTCAAGGCTTTCAATAACGCCGTCGCTTCCGGGTGTAACAGGTACGCCGGCTTTAATCATAAGTTTTCTGGCGTTGGATTTATTTCCCATAAGTTCAATGGTTTTAGAAGCGGGGCCGATAAATTTTATGTTGCATTCCTCGCACATGGAAGCGAATACGCTGTTTTCGGATAAAAATCCAAAACCGGGGTGAATAGCCTGTGCCTTTGTAACGCAAGCGGCGCTTAAAATATTGGTCATATTAAGATAGCTTGCGGAACTTTTGGCGGGGCCGATGCAAACCGCCTCATCAGCGAGCTGAGTGTGAAGGGCGTCTCTGTCCGCCTCTGAAAAAACGGCGACCGTAGAGATACCGAGTTCTCTGCAAGCTCTGATTATTCTGACGGCAATTTCTCCTCTGTTTGCGATTAAAATTTTGTTAAACATAGGTAAGTCACCTCTATCCAATCATAAAAGTAAGTTCTCCCTCGGCGACTTTTTTATCGCCCACATAAGCGATACCCATACCAATACCGGCGGACTTACGTATTTTGGTAATTTCCACCTCAATTTTAAGAGTGTCGCCGGGAGTAACAACTCCTCTGAATTTAGCATTATTAATCGCGCCGAAATAAGCTATTTTTCCTTTAAATTGCTCCAGTGAAAGCAAAATAACCGCTCCCGCCTGAGCCATAGCCTCAACGATTAAAACCCCCGGCATAACAGGTTCTCCCGGAAAATGCCCCACAAAAAAAGGCTCGTTCATAGTAACATTTTTAATTGCGGTGATTCTTTTTCCCGATTCAAAATCCAAAACTTTGTCGATAAGTAAGAAAGGAGGTCTGTGTGGAATTATCGACATAATTTCTTTAATATTCATCATAATAAAAAATTCCTTTCGTATTGTAAGGCTTAATCTACAGCAGTTCCGGAATAAACAGAAGACAGAGAAAAAATTTATCTCTCTTTCCTTACAGGAATTGCCGTATAAATAAATCACATACTGTAGAGAAAGCAGTGATTAATTCATCAGCGTGTCGATTTTCTCCTCAGTCAGGCTGCCAGCCCGGGCAAAGCCCATCTTGCGGATTAAAGTCTGCGACGCTTTTTGAATTT
>CAYLJL010000260.1:0-2899 GCA_964384005.1 uncultured Lachnospiraceae bacterium
AGTTTTTACCCCGCTTTTTTCAAAAAGCGGGCGGAGTTTGAGGCAGAGCCTCAAGCCTTTTAGTGCCGCAAAGAAGTGCGGGCGGCGAAGCCGACTTTTGCGAAGCAAAAGCACTGACCCAAAGGCTTGACCTAAACTTTTATGCGAAACTCCGTTTCGCTGTTTCAAAAATTGATTTGCGTGAGTTTTATAAAGAAGTCTGATAAAAGTTTTGATTTTGTGGTATAATTATAGCAAAACAATAAAAGAATGAATGTCTGATACCGACATATTAAGGAATTGTTCTGAATTAAAAATTTTACGGAGGAGTTTTTATGATTGTTCGTTTACAGAAATATCTTGCGGAGGCAGGAATTGCGTCAAGAAGAAAATCAGAGGAGCTTATTTTAAGCGGACGGGTTTCAGTGAATGGAAAAATCGTCTCAGAACTTGGCGTAAAGGTTGACTGTGAAAAAGACGTTATCGAGTTTGACGGGAAAAGGATTTTTAAAAATAAAAAATATGTTTACATTATTTTTAATAAACCTGAAGGCTGTGTTTCAACGGTTAAAGACCAGTTTGGCAGAAAAACAGTTTTAAGCTGTCTCAAAGACATAAAAGAGAGGGTTTATCCCGTAGGACGCCTTGATTATGATACTTCGGGGCTTTTAATACTTACAAACGACGGGGAACTTACATATACTCTTACTCATCCTAAACATAACGTTTCAAAAACATATATCGCAAAGGTCGATAAAATTCCTCCGAAAGACGCTGTCGATAAATTTAAAAAGGGTATCGTTATCGACGGGTATAAAACTGCCCCGGCAAGTCTCAAAATTATAAAAAAAGACGAAAAGAGCGCTGTTTTAGAGATAATTATCCACGAGGGAAGAAACAGACAGGTCAGAAAAATGTGCGCCGCTGTCGGCTGCAAGGTTCTGCGCCTTAAAAGGGTCGCCGTAGGTAATATAAAGATTGACGGACTTAAAAAAGAAGAATACAGATTTTTAAATGATGAGGAAGTAAGATATTTAAAGGGATTGTAAAAATATTTGATGTATAACAGTCGCTTCAACAGGGCAGAATTATTATCGGGGAAACGCTGATTTAAAGTTATTAAAAATAATAGACTTCTTTCGAAACCGCGAAATTACTCCGGTCCGACAAAAAAATATTTTTTTCTAACAATATTTGTATCAATATGAATTTTCCAAAGAAGTCTAATTTTCAAAATTAAAAGATAATGCTTTCGGTGTGTTTTTTCGGTGAAAATCTACATTTTACATTATCTTTTTTGAAAAATAATTTTTAATTTTTGAATTAATCAATGTTTCCTCAGGTGAAAATTATATTTTCAAAATACCGGTATTAATCAGGAAGTGACTGTTATGCGTTTTTTTAACGTATTATTTCAATTATTCAGATTGAAAAAATTTTATATATGTATTTTCGCGGTGTTTTTTTCCTTTGTTCTCGGAAAAGGTATTCTTGATTTCGCTACTTTTCCCAGTGAACTTCATCTTATCGCGGGAAAAGAGCAGAGTTTTGAGTTTAACGTGCCTGTGGCGGCTACAATCTCAACCGACAGCGAAGCCAGCGTCAATATAAACAATCAAAGGCTTACGGAGCCTGTTTCCGTAACTTTAAACGAGCCTTTATATGTCTGGTCTGACAGCGAATGTACAATGGATATGCGACTGTCTTTTATGGGGATTCCCATGAAAGATGTTAAAGTTTCCGTGCTTCCTCATTTAAAGCTTATTCCCTGCGGAAGAACTGTAGGCGTTAAAATAGAAACCGACGGTATTATGGTTCTGGGACTCGGCGAGGTCGAGGACTCTGATGGAGAGGACTATATGCCCTGCGGCGGAAAAATCTATCCCGGGGATATATTGCTTAAAGCCAACGGCGTCGTACTTTCCGACAAGGAGACTCTTATTGACGTCGTTGAGAATTCAACGGGTACGGTTCATTTTGAGGGAACAAGAAACGATGAAAGCTTTTCTGCCGACGTTTTGCCTGTTTACGACGGGCAGTCAGGTAAGAAAAAGGTCGGTATGTGGGTCAGGGACAGCACTCAGGGTATAGGAACCATAACCTATATTGACAAAAACACAGGCAGGTTTGCCGCCCTCGGTCACGGTATAACAGATGTTGACACAAAGCAGATTATGAAGGTTAAAACAGGAGAAATTATAGACTCTTCCGTTTCAGCTGTGAAAAAAGGAGAGGTCGGAACACCCGGCGAGCTTCTCGGAGATATCAGTGACGGAGAAGTAGTGGGAGAGGTATTTGAAAATACGGAACACGGAATTTTCGGAGTATGCGACAGTGACTTTTTTGAGGGCGAGGAAATGCCAATCGCTCTGCAAAATGAGGTTGTTGAGGGAAAGGCTTATATTTTAGCTAATATCGATGGGAAAAACGTTGAAAAGTTTGAAGTGAATATCGACAGTGTAAACAGATATAATACGGATAACTCAAAGGGTATGGTTATTGAGATTACTGACAAAAGGCTCATCAGTGAAACAAACGGTATTGTTCAGGGTATGAGCGGAAGCCCTATTATTCAGAACGGCAGACTTATCGGAGCCGTTACTCATGTGTTTGTCAGAAACCCATTGAAAGGATACGGAACTTTTATTGAGAATATGCTTAACGCGGCATAGTCTTCACCCGCGCGACAGCGCTGGCGTTTTTGCGAGCGACAAAGTATGACAAAAAGTTATATTTACTTCAGTAAAAATAATTTTTTTATTATATTGCCCTGCTACACAAAAAATCTCCCTGCCGTGGAATGAAGGCAGGGAGATTTTTTTCTCTGATTTTTAATTTTACTGACTATATTAACGTGAGTTCGACAAAAATTTATAGTTAATGGAACCTTTTTCTATCGCAAAAAGGCTGGCCGCAAAGC
>CAYLJL010000261.1:0-2891 GCA_964384005.1 uncultured Lachnospiraceae bacterium
CTTAAAAGAAAGCGTCAGCTCGTTTTTATTCCCGGAAACCTCGGCGACAAAAATATCTTTTTCCTTTATAATCAGAACCGTTTGCCCGCCTTCATTCCGCGAGAGTGAAACAGAATTTATAAAATTATTTCTTACGTCAAAATATTCTTTTTCAAAATATTTATTAAAGTCTCCGGGAAAAATTATCTTGTATTCATTGGAAAAATATTGGTCCTCAAAAGAAAGTTCGTTAAAATCCAGGTCAAAAGAGCCGTTTTTTCTGATAATCATACGACCGTCGTTTTTTAAATTAAGTTCAATTCCGTCCGATTCGAACATCAGATATGAATTTTCCGAATCATAGCTTTTAAAAAATTTTCCGTTGTCATCATATAAAATAAACGCCTGAGTAACAGAAAATACAGCCAGGCAGAAAATAAGTACAAAAAAAACCGAAAAAAAAGGTTTTTGACTTTCCCAGAGAAAATAAGCCGCTTTATTTTTTATTTTGTAAAAAAACCTTTTCATCAAAAATCACCTTCCATAAAACGCCCGGCGTTCTCCGTTTTTTATTTCAGAATTCCTATGTATGGAAGGTCTCTGTATTTTTCAGCATAATCAAGACCATATCCGACAATAAACTCATCAGGTATTGTAAACCCTGTATAATCTACCTTTATGTCAAAAACTCTCCTTTCAGGCTTATCAAGGAGGGTGCATATTTTAAGCGATGCAGGTTTTTTATCCTTGAGATAACGATACAAATAGCTTAAAGTTCTGCCGGAATCAATAATATCCTCGACAATAACAATATTTTTCCCCTCAATAGGATTCTGCAAGTCCATATTTATTTTAATATTTCCGCTTGACTCGGTTCTTTCTCCATAACTTGAAACGTCCATAAAATCAAGCTCAACATTCTGACCTATTTTTCTTGCCAAATCCACCATAAACATAATAGCGCCTTTTAAAATACATACAAGGGTTATGTCCTCTCCCTCAAAGTCTTTGGAAATTTGCTCCGCAAGTTCCAGAACTCTCTTTTGAATCTTGTCCTCTGAAATAAGTGCGTTAATATTTTCTTTCATAAAGTATCAGTCCTCCAAAAATATATATTAATTTTTTCCTTTGTAAACTCATCGGGCTTATATAAATCAGAACTCCGCACACCGGCAGCACATATAACGTTTTCATTGTCGCATACAAGAGGGATAAACATTCTTTGCCTTTCTCCGATTTTTTTTTCCGAGAAAATATTTTTAAGTTTTTTGTTTCCGACCTTGTTTATAAAAATCCGGTCGCCGTTTTTCCTGCTTCGCGCGAAAATTTTCCCTTTAATTTTATTTTCGTCGATTTGCAGGCAAAAATAAGGCTTCCTTTCAAAAAAAACGGAATAATCCCTTTCAGATATAACGACGGTGTCGCCTGTTTCAAGTATCTGTATATCTTTATTATACATTAGATTATAATTAAAAGGCAATGGTTCTTTTAAATAAAAAGAATCATTTGCGGAAATTTTAGAAATTCTGAGATAATCGTAACTTTTTTCAGCGAAAATCCCTGAGGGAAGCGGTAAAATTTTTCCCGTTTCATTTTTTGAGAGCGCCGCGACCATATCAACATGGCGGCATGAGATATTATGTAAATCCTTTGAGAAAAATCCGCAGGCAATTCTTATAATTCTGCGTTTAATAACATCCCTGAATTCAGAAAACACTTTAATGTCCAAAATCACCTTTTTCTCAAAATCCCTGTTTACAGCGCATTTAAAAAAAGCCTCTTTTGAGATTTCCTCAAGGAATTTTTCCTCCTCGGAAATAATCTCAGCGTTGTTTACAACAGTAGATATAATATTTTTATTCATATTTTCGGAAATCCATGGAAGCAGTTCAAGACGAATTTTATTTCTTGTATAAATATCCATGGTATTTGTGATATCCGTTCTGAAAGCAAGATTGTTTTCCCTGCAATATTGTTCAATTTCAAATCTCTCACAGTTTAAAAGCGGGCGAATAATATTATCTCTCAAATAAGGGATACCGCAGAGGCCCCTTATTCCCGTTCCTCTTATAAACCGCATAAAAACCGTTTCCGCGTTGTCATTCTTATTATGAGCGACGGCGATTTTTCCGTTCTGAGTTTTTCTGCACACCTCGTCAAAGCATTTGTACCTGAAAATCCTTCCGGCTTCTTCCAGAGATACTGAAAGCCTTTTCGCTTCTTTTTTTATATCTTCAGAAAAACAAAAAAAATCCAAATTCATATTTTCACACATTTTTTTTACAAACAACTCGTCATAATCCGCGTCTTTTCCGCGGATACAATGATTTACGTGAACCGCCGTAAGCCTGATTTTATAAACGTCTGAAATTCTGTTTAAAATATGTAAAAGGCAAACCGAATCCGCTCCTCCCGAAACACCGACAACAATAGAATCATTTTTTTTCAGCATATGAAATTTATCAATAGTTTTTAAAACTTTGTCAAGCACAAAATCAATCCAATCATAAAAATTATTTTACAGCAAAACAATAAAATAATGCGGTCGACAGAGTATAAAAATCTGATACATTCAACAATTATTTTGTTGTTTTGCCCTGAAAATCCCGCAAAATGCCATAGAAGAAAATTCCTTACCTGAA
This sequence comes from uncultured Lachnospiraceae bacterium, assembly GCA_964384005.1. GTDB lineage: Bacteria > Bacillota > Clostridia > Lachnospirales > CAG-274 > MGBC114079. Next base: position 2,622 of record CAYLJL010000261.1, read on the forward strand.
CTGCCGTAATACTTTGTCAGAGAGTAAAGGAAACGCAGATTAACTAAAAAACTAACCGGCGCTTCCCTGATATAAAAAACTTATCCGAAATAGTATAAAATAAGTCCGATTAAAATACAGCATAAAATCACGGAAATATTAAGGACTTTATCATATTTTTTGCGTTTAGCCCGCCTTTTGTCGGCATTGAACTTAACTTCTTTCTGTTGATTTACAGACTGTGCCTGAGAATAAACCGGGTTTAACTTAGAGACGTTTGAATATTTTTTC
>CAYLJL010000262.1:0-2885 GCA_964384005.1 uncultured Lachnospiraceae bacterium
ATTTTGTGGATTGCTATAATAACGTTAAAAATAATTTTTAAATTAATCCGTGTTTTCTTATAGTCAATCAACTTGAAAATGGAAAAAGGAGGCGAGAAAAAAATCCTTTTCACCGCCGAACTTATTCATTTTTCAAGTTGATTGACTATAATTCAAAACAACTATGGAAATACCGGCAAATTAAAAAATAAAAAATAATTTCTCAAAAAAATTGCTGTCTGTCTATTCTTTTATTGTTTCTCTATAATAATAAAACTAATCAATATATTCTTTTAAAAATCCGTTTTTAAGAAGCTTTCTTCCTCTGAAAATTCTGTTTTTGACTTTAGATAAAGATTGATTTGTAACATCAGCGATTTCCTGATAAGTAAGTCCCTTCTGATGATATAAAACAATAGGAATCTTGTACATTTCGGGAAGTTCTCCGACAAGTCTTTCAAGATTAAGCTTCTGTTCTTTTTTAATATACTCGCTTTCAGGCGAGTCGTTCGTTCCGGTATCATAAACAACATCATCTATAGGAACAGTTTCGCATTTTTTCTTTCTTCTGTAGTCAATTATATGGTTTGTTGTTATTCTTGTAATCCACGTTGAAAGCTTAAACTCATTAGAATACTTGTCAAGATTTCTGTAGACCTTGATAAAAACCTCCTGAGCGAGGTCATTTGCTTCTTCCGCGTCGTTAATCATCTTTAAGATAATTGAATAGACAAGATTTTTATATCTCGATATAAGCGTTTCAAAAAACTCCTCTTCACCATTAATACACCTTTTAATAATATCGTCATCAGACAATTTATCAGCGTCAATAATCTTTTTCATACCGTCACCGCCTAATTTTCAAATAAAATAGATTTATTCATACGGTCGTACCCTATAACCGTATGAGGGAAAATTTTTTTAACAAAAGGAGAAAATCTTTCAGGTTCTGTAAGAGCGGGGCTGAAATGAGTAAGCCACAATTCCTTGACATTTCCGTCTGCGGCCGCCTTAGCCGCCTCTGAAAAAAGTATATGCTTGTGTTCAATAGCTTTATCAATTTTTTCATCTTCTCCATACATACCCTCGCATATAAACAAATCGGCCTTTTCAATAAAAGTTACAAGGTTGTTAAAAGGTCTTGTATCGGTACAATAGCAAACTTTAATACCCTTTCTCTCATCACCCAAAACCATTTCAGGTTTATAAATATTGTTGTTAAAAACAACCTCCTGCCCTTTTTGCAGAACAGACCAGAATTTTTTCGGAAGTCCAAGTTTTTCCGCTCTTTCGGCGTCAAATCTTCCTTTTCTTCTGATATTAACGGAATAAGCGAAACAGGTAATCATATGTTCCGCTTTGACCGCCCTGACAGACAATTCCTCAAACTCAAAAACCTTTTGAAAATCCTCGTTAATCTCAATAAGCCCGACATTGAAAGGAAGTTCCGGCGCGATGGTCATAAGTCCGTCAAAAACCCTTTTAAGTCCCTTAGGGCCTATAATGGTCAAATCCTCTGTTCTTCCCGAATTACCAATAGTCAAAAGCATACCGGGGAGTCCGGATATATGGTCCGCGTGATAATGTGTAAAACAAATAACGTCAATATTTTTAAATCCCCAGCCAAGTTTTTTCAAAGTAACCTGTGTTCCCTCGCCGCAGTCGATAAGTATAAGTTTCCCTTCGTATCTTAATAAGAGAGAAGTAAGAAACCTGTCGGGCAAAGGCATCATACCTCCTGTTCCAAGCAAAGCAACATCAAGCATAAAATCAACCCTTCACAAAATAGTCAGACAAAATCACAAAAATATTATAGAAAACATTATAATTACCCTATATTTAAGGAAATACTGCATAAAAGATAATAAAAATAATTTTTCAAATTTAAAATTTACGTTATCGTGTCATTTTTCATAAAAAACAACACTAATACCAGACTGTAGAAAAAGTTAAAATTATAAAAAAATATGAATTTTTTAAAGAATAAAAAGTCATAATTTTCATACAAAACAAAATCAAGCCGCCAGACAAAGTCCGGCACGCGGATTTTGATAAATACGGGACACGCTGACTAACACTTCAATTTTTTGAAAAATTATTTTTATTTTTGAGCTGCGCGATATTTCCTTTACATATAGTCAATCAACTTAAAAGCAAACAAGTTCGGCGGTCAGAAATCCTTTTTGCTTATGTTTAGTCATTAAGCACAGGCAGCTGACTATGCTCTCCTTCCGTCTCCCTGCAAAAATAATTTTCAGCCCGACTCCTTTTGCTCATTTTCAAGTTTATTGACTATAATCCATCATACCACAAAACAAAAAATAAAAAAAGACTAACAAAAAAATGTTTACAAATTATACACATATTATTTATATATTAAACCTGTGGACACGCACTCTATTTTTACAGCAAAACAATAAAATAGCACGGTTAAGAAACCATAAAAAACTGATATATTAGACTTCTTTCGAAACTTCATATTGATACAAATGTTGTTAGAAAAAAATATTTTCTACAATGTTTCTTAACGCTTTCGGCGTTTAAAAAGCAAAACGCCTTTCGCTAAAACATTGAATAAAATATTTTTTTGTTGGACCGGAGTAATTTCACAGTTTCGAAAGAAGTATATTCAACAATTATTTTACTGTTTCGCCTTAAAATCCCGAGAATTGCTATAACTACGTATTTTCTACTATATACAAAGAAAAAGCCAAGGTGAAAATCCTTGGCAAATAATGGATGGGGAAGGATTCGAACCTTCGAAAGCTGAGCTAACAGATTTACAGTCTGCCCCCTTTGGCCACTCGGGAACCCATCCATAAATAAAAATCAAATTAATAATAAAAGTGTCAATCGACCACTCAAAACTAAATACCAAAGAATTAAACCCTTTACCCTTCATTCCT
>CAYLJL010000263.1:0-2884 GCA_964384005.1 uncultured Lachnospiraceae bacterium
CAAAAAGGATTTTCAGCCGGCGAACTTGTTCATTTTTTAAGTTGATTGACTATATAATGAATGTCTGAGAACCGAAGTATATATAAAAACAATTATAAAAGAGCGAAACCGAAAAATAAAAAGTGATTATTCAGAACTTTAAATCAATACTTTCAAAAAATTATCAGAACAGTAAATGTTTAGAATAAACGGGAGGGTTTATTATGAGTGCCGTAAAAGAAAAAGATGCACTTATTGCTGAAGAAGATTCGCAAAAATCAAAGAGAAAAACAAAATCTAAAGAAAAAACAAAAAAAAATCTTGTTATTGTGGAATCTCCGGCAAAGGCTAAAACTCTTAAAAAATTTTTGGGAAATAATTATAAAATAGAAGCGTCTATGGGGCATATAAGAGATTTTCCGAAAAGTGAAATGGGTATTAATTTTGAAAATGATTTTGAGCCTAAATATATAACGATAAGAGGAAAAGGCGAGCTTCTGGCAAAGCTTCGAAAAGAAGTTAAAAATGCTAACAAAGTATATCTGGCAACCGACCCTGACCGTGAGGGAGAGGCTATAAGCTGGCATCTTTTATATGCCCTTAAACTTGACGAGGAAAAAGCTTCACGCATTACTTTTAATGAAATTACGAAAAACGCTGTTAAGAAGTCAATAAAAGAAGCGAGAAATATTGATATGGACTTAGTGAACGCTCAGCAGGCAAGGAGAACTCTTGACAGAATTGTTGGATATAAAATGAGTCCGCTTTTGTGGAAAAAGGTTAAAAAAGGACTCAGCGCGGGACGGGTTCAGTCCGTCGCCCTTCGTCTTATATGCGATAGAGACGAGGAAATAGAAAACTTTATTCCTGAAGAATATTGGACTATTCAGGGAAATCTTAAAAATAAAAACGGTAAGAAGTTTAAAGTGAGATTTTACGGCAAAAACAATAAGAAGCTTGAAATCCATTCAAGAGAAGAAGTTGACAAAATTCTTGAGGGAATAAAAGATTGTGATTTTATCGTTGACGAGGTTAAAAAAGGCTCAAGAATTAAAAACCCGGGCGCGCCTTTTACTACGAGCACTTTACAGCAGGAGGCTTCTAAAATTTTAGGCTTTGCGTCAAATAAAACAATGAGAGTGGCTCAGCAGCTTTACGAGGGTGTCGATATTAAGGGTGAGGGTACTGTCGGTATTGTTTCATATATACGTACCGATTCTGTAAGAATTTCTGACGAGGCCTATGAGGACGCCAGAAATTATATTCTTTCAGATTTTGATGAAAATTATTTGGAAAAAGAAAGAAAACACTATAAAACCAAAGGAAGAACTCAGGACGCCCACGAGGCTATCCGTCCCACCTCATCTTCAAGAACTCCTGACTCTGTAAAGGAATCTCTTACCAATGAGCAGTTTAAACTTTATAAACTTATTTGGGAAAGATTTATCGCAAGTCAGATGGCTCCCGCTGTGTATACGACAATGTCGGTTAAATTAAGTGCGAACGAGTATTCTTTCAGGGCAAGCGGCTCGGTACTCAAATTTGACGGCTATCTTGCCGTGTATAAAAAGAATGAGGAAAAAGAAGAAGAAATCATTATGCCGGAGGTCGAGGAAAATGAAGTTATAAAAAATGAGTCTATTGTTGAGGAACAGCATTTTACTCAGCCGCCCGCAAGATATACGGAGGCTATGCTTATTAAAACTCTTGAGGAAATAGGAGTAGGCAGACCGAGCACCTACGCGCCGACGATAAGCACTATTACCGCGAGAGGCTATGTTACAAAGGAAAATAAGGTTTTTTATAAAACCGAACTGGGTGAGATTGTAAATGAAATTGTGAAAAATAATTTTGAAAACGTTATTAACGTGGATTTTACTGCCGATATGGAAAAAAAGCTTGACGAGGTAGAGGAGGGCAAGGTTGAATGGAAAGAAGTTATACGAGAGTTTTATCCTCCTTTTGAAAAAATGATTGAAACCGCCGAGGAAAAAATAGACGCGGTCGAAATTGAGGACGAAAAAACAGATGTTATTTGTGAAAACTGCGGCAGAAATATGGTTATAAAATACGGAAGATTCGGAAAGTTCCTGGCTTGTCCCGCTTTTCCCGAATGCAGAAATACAAAGCCTTTTTATGAGGATGCCGGTGTTGAATGTCCTGATTGCGGCGGAAAGGTGATTATAAAGAAAACCAAAAAGGGAAGAAAATATTATGGCTGTGAAAACGCGCCCGAGTGCGAATTTATGTCATGGAATAAGCCTACAGGAGATAAATGCCCTGAATGCGGAAGTTACCTTGTTGAAAAGGGAACAAAAAAAGTCAGGATTGCTTGCTCAAATTCCGAATGCGGATACAGCGCCGAAAAAACTGACGATGGGAAAACGGAGGATTAACTTATGGATACCTTGATTTTATCTCTTGATAAAATTTTAAAATGTCTTCGCGGTTCCTTTTCAGAGAAAGACGTTTTTGACAGCGTTTTTTCATGTGTTTCCTCTATGTTTGACGCTGAGATTGTTTTTATAGATTTCAGAAACAATATTATAAAAAAATCAAAACGCGAAGAAACAAACTCTTTGCGTTTTGATTTTAAAAAAATATTTATAAATACATTTGATAAGTCTGTCAATGAAATAACCGATAAAAATTATTCCGATTATTATATTGAAAAGTTTTATGGTGTTATTGTCCCGATTGTTTTCGCTAACAGAAACATGGGAGCTTTATTTGTTTATACTGATAAAAAATTATCCGACGAGCGAAAAATCTGTCTTCAAAGCCTTTGTATGTGGCTTACCGGAATGGTTTTCGCCATTGAGAAGGATTCTGAAAGAAAGAAAAACGAAAGCAGAGATATTATAAGAGGGGCTTTTGGCGCTTTGTCTTATTCGGAATTTGAGGC
>CAYLJL010000264.1:0-2244 GCA_964384005.1 uncultured Lachnospiraceae bacterium
CGAATCAGGTATGGCTTGACGGTCTTTATATGGGGCAGCCATTTTATATGCAGTATGAGGTTGAGTATAACAACTGTGAAAATTGTATGGATAGTTATAATCAGTTCATAAACGTATACAATACTATGCGTGATGAGAAAACAGGGCTGTATTATCACGGATATGATGAGTCGAGACAAATGTATTGGGCAGATAAGGAGACGGGACTTTCTAAGAATTTCTGGCTTCGCGCGTTAGGCTGGTATGCTATGGCTCTGATTGATACTATTGATATTATGCCCGAAAGTATGAAAGCGCAAAAAGAAAAGCTTGCTTCTATATATAAAGAGTATATAAACTCGGTTATTAATTTTCAGGATGACAGCGGAATGTGGTATCAGGTTGTCGATAAAGGTGATTTAAAGGGAAATTATCTTGAAACAAGCGGCAGTGCGATTATGGCTTACGCTATTATGAAAAGTGTAAGAATGGGTATTTTAGGGGAAGATTACTTTAAATACGGAGAAAGAGCTTTTAATGGTATTTGTGACCAATATCTTTCTGAAAAAGATGGAGAACTTCAGCTTGACGGCATATGTCTTGTGGCTGGGCTGGGCGGTGAAAGCAGACGCGACGGTTCTTATGAGTATTATATTTCGGAGCCTGTTGTCCAGAATGAAGCCAAAGGCGTTGCGCCTCTTATTCTTGCTTATATTGAGATTTTATATCATGAAAAGAAAAAATAAGGGCAGTAAAAATAATTTTTTCAGAAAATATCATTTTATGACATTTAAGTTCTCCGCCTAAGAAAGGCGGAGATGGCTTATTAAAAAGGCGCCGCTCAAAAGATAATAAAAATAATTTTTAAAATTTTTGATATCAGAAAGTGGTATAGGTCTTTAACGGCAATATTGAAATTTCCGATAGCAGTTTTTTTCATCTGTCATTTGAAATATGAAAGGAGTTTTTATGGGTAAACAAGTATGGAAGCCGGGAACAATGCTTTATCCGCTTCCTGCTGTTATGGTATCATGCGGGGATATTGACGGGGAAAAAAATATTATTACTATTGCTTGGACAGGCACTATAAACAGTGACCCTTCAATGACATACATTTCTGTAAGACCTGAACGATATTCTTATAATATAATTAAAAATACCGGAGAATTTGTTATAAATGTTACTACCGAGGAACTTGTTTTCGCGACTGATTTCTGCGGCGTCCGCTCAGGTAAGGATTTTGATAAATTCAAAGAAATGAATCTGACAGCGGAGAGGGCCAGTAAAGTAAAATGTCCTGTAATAAAAGAAAGTCCGATTAATATTGAATGTATAGTTAAAGATGTTATTAAGCTTGGAAGTCACGATATGTTTATCGCCCAAATAGCGGCGGTTTTAGCTGATGAGAAATATATGGACGATACAGGCAGATTTAACTTTGAGAAAAGCAGACCTTTATGTTATTCTCATGGGGAATATTACGGACTCGGAAAATATTTAGGCAAGTTTGGTTATTCTGTTAAAAAAAATAAATAGTGATATTTATACAATTATGTTCAGCTTACTTCTGAACGCCGTTTAATTTTTATCAATTCTTAAAATGGTGTTAGTGTTAATCGCTATTTATACGGTTAATTTTGATTTTCGAGTTTTATATACAATTATATTATCAGATTACTATGGTTTATGTGAAATTTTTGTGAAAAAAATAAATTTAAATTGATTTTTTTGTGCAATGTAAATAATATTATATAATTAGTTTGAAAAATTATTTGACAAAAAATAAAAAAAATGATAAAATTATATATATATTAGAGGCTGTCTTAAAACTTATTCGGATATATAAGATGCTTGAATTTGTATGTCTTAAGATTGCTGTATATATAAGTATTATATGTGTAGGTTTTTTTACAAAGGTGAGGTAATGGAAATGCTGATTATTGATAAGTAAGATTTTTATTCAGGCGATTTTGTTGGGAAACGGATTTGATTATACATAAAATATTAATTAAGAAAACTAATGTTTGAATTAGTCTTTAGTTTGTTTCTTAAATATTTAATCATAATAATTAAGTCAGAAAATAACAAGAAATTTTTTGTTTAAAATTCTTATAATGTTATTATCGGCATTTCTAAAAAATAATAAAAAAGGAGATGTTCAATAATGGAAGGCGTTTTAAAATTTTGGGGCGCTATGTGGCTTGTTGTCGGTATATTTAGTTTTCTTAGTGTTTTGGGAACTCATGGCGGCGGCTTCGGCGCGTT
>CAYLJL010000264.1:2254-2877 GCA_964384005.1 uncultured Lachnospiraceae bacterium
AGTAATTTTAATATGTACAGTTGCTCCATTTGTGCTTTTTAATTGCTGCGCGAAGCTTTGGGAAAACGTTTCTGAAAAAACAAGAAAAAAAGCGCTTGTTGTTTCTGATAAAAAATAATTTTAAGGAAAGTGACAAGATTCTTATTTTTTTAGAAATATGAAATTATGCGGCAAAGATTTTATAATTATAGTAGAGTAAGGAGTTGTTCTGTATGGCAAAAATGTGTAAATTTATTGGTTTGCTTTGGTTAGTTATAGGATTATTGGTAATTTTATATTATTCTATTAATTATGGCGGAAGTTTCGGCGAGGGAAGCTTACTTGGTGAAATGCCTTCATGGAGTGCTGTATCTTCTGTAATTGATTTGACTGTATTACCTCTTTTCCGTATTTTTGTATATGTTATTCCTGCTTTTGCTTTATTCTACGGAGTAGGTTATTTTGTAGAAAAGACAGAAGAAGGAAAATAAAAGATTTTTTATATAAGGCGGAATGTACAGTAATAAAAAACCATTTTTGTTATATATAAACAAAAATGGTTTTTTATTTTTTATGGTATTTAAGAAAATAATTTATAGCGAAATAATAAAAGATTAGACTTCTTTCGAAACTAAGAAATTACA
>CAYLJL010000265.1:0-2874 GCA_964384005.1 uncultured Lachnospiraceae bacterium
TCGGAATGGCCCAGAAGTCCCTTTTCATGGGGAATACAAACCCCGCCTATAACAAGTTTTCTGTTTTCCGCAAATTTATGCGCGTCATAACCCAAACCAACTCTTATATTCAAATCAAAACCCTCCGGATTTTTATAATCAATTAACTTACAGAAAGTCGCAAAATCTTTGATGTGAAACAATAAAGGAATACCCTCAATATATCAGAGTTTCCTGAAACTTTTCTGTTCATTCTGTTCCTGTTTCGTCAGACCGGTCGTTTCTTTTACATATTAAATTATACAGATAATAAAATATAAATTAAACTTATTTTTTTAAATAATTTCTTTTTGTTCCCTGTACATCAAAAAATATCCTCCGCCAATAAAATGACGGAGGGTAAAATAAACAGATTTATAATCAGTTGTTTCTTCTGTTGAAAATAAGGATAAGCCTTAAAATCTGAGCGATAGAAACAGCAGCGGCAGCCACATAAGTCAAAGCCGCCGCCGAAAGAACCTTTTTAGCCGGTTTAAGCTCGTCGGGAGAAAGATAACTATATTGACCGAGAAGCTTTAAAGCTCTGCTTGAGGCGTTAAACTCAACAGGCAAAGTAACAATCTGAAAAAATACAACAAGAGAAAATAAAATAATACCGGCAAAAAGAATCGTATTGCTGAAACTAAAATAACCAAGTATAAGTCCCAGAATAATAAGCGGCATAGACAATTTTGAGCCGATATTCACAACCGGAAAAATAGCGGTTCTGAAAGCCAAGGGAAAATAGCTTTCCCTGTGCTGAATTGCGTGACCCGTTTCATGGGCGGCGACGCTGACAGCCGCGACGCTTGTTGAACCGAATACCGAATCTGAAAGACGCAGAACCTTATTTTTCGGGTCATAATGGTCAGTAAGATTTCCCGCGATTCTCTCGACGGTTACATCTGTAATTCCCGCCGAAAGCAAAAGCTGTCTCGCTACGTCCGCGCCCGTATATCCCCGTGCTGATAAAATCGAAGAATATTTATTAAAAGTAGAAGATACTTTTGCCTGTGCTAACAGCGCTAAAATCATGGCAGGTATAATAATAAGCATGGTCGGGTCAAAAAATCCGTACATAAAACCGCCCATTCCCCCGCCGTAATAACCGCTGACACGTCTGACAAGCATAAAAACACCGTTCATATCTAACATAAGAAAACCTCCTTATAAAAACGTTATAGAAAACTCTGCCAGAAGTTCATAAACAATCATTTGAAAAAATATCCTTACAGTAAAATATACGAATATATTTTTTATAAGTTTAAAAAATTTTGAGAAATACCCCGCAAAGAGGAAATAAAAAATAATTTTGCAAAAAAATACACTGCAAGCGGGTTTAAAAAAACACACTTCCGCTAAAATTATTTTTGTTATTCTTTGCGCGGTGTTTCATATATAGTCAATCAACTTGAAAAGTAACAAAAGAAGGCGAAACGAAAATTATTTCCGCAGGGCGGCGGAAGGAGAGCATAGCCGGAGCCTATGCCGGCTGACTAAACTTAAGCGGAAAATATTTTCCGCCGCCGAACTTGTTCATTTTTTCAAGTTGATTGACTATAATTACAGCAATTCCGGAACAGATAAAGAAAACTCACTCAAGCAAAGTTTTAATTTCAATGCTATGCCCTCTCAAATAATCAGAGCAGTTCATTTTCTTTCCTCCCTTTGCCTGCACTTCGGTAATAATAAGAGCCAAATCATTTGTTTTTACAGCAAAACCCTTTTTAGGAAAGACTTTAATAACCGTCCCCGCCTTTTCGGGACTTTCCGCACCTTCAGGGATTTTTTCGGCGTTCCATATTTTTAATACTTCCCCGTTTAACAGAGTATATGCGCAGGGAGTAGGATTTAAACCTCTTATAAAATTCAGAATTTCATCGGAATTTTTATTCCAGTCAATTTTTCCAAAACCTTTTTCAATTTTTTTAGCATAGCAGGAAAGGCTGTCGTCTTGTTTTTCCGGTTCAGCCACGCCCTTTTCAATAAGCGTAAGAGCCTCTATAAGGGCAGACGCTCCGACAGGCGCCATTTTATCGTGTAAAGAGCCGTAAGTTTCCCCCTCGTCAATAGGAATCTCTTTTTTAACAATCATGTCGCCCTTGTCAAGCCCTTTTTCCATATACATAATTGTAACTCCCGTAATTTTCTCCCCGTCGATAAGCGCCCATTGAATAGGAGCCGCCCCTCTGTATTTAGGGAGCAGAGAACCGTGAACGTTAATACATCCGTATTTAGGCATATTAAGGATTTTTTCGGGTAAGAGCTGTCCGTAAGCCACAATAACAAAAACTTCCGCCCCCAAATCCTCAAGCTTGGATATAAACTCCTCATCTCTTATTTTTTCCGGCTGAAAAACAGGTATATTGTTTTCAAGAGCAATTTCTTTAACAGGAGGAGCGAGCATTTTTTTTCCTCTGCCCTTAGGTCTGTCAGGTTGAGTAACAACTCCGACCACATTATGTTTTTCAATAAGAAGTTTCAAAGTAGGAACAGCAAATTCGGGAGTTCCCATAAAAATAACTTTCAAATAAATCACCTCAAATAAAATACACATTATAAAAATCCATATCAGATTTTCTATATAATGTATTTTTCAGTTTCCATATTAAAATTATCATATAAATTTTCAAGTAAGTCAACAGAAAAAACAACATTTTCATTTATATTGTCAGAAATTATTTTATATTTATCCGTATAATCAGAAGCCTTTTCTTTGAACCTGACGCCTGTATGACTATCTAAATAAGAATAATGAATAAAAGCCTTCTCAAAATCAAAGTCAACGGCTTTGCCAAAAAAAATAAAATGAGAAAATTTATTTTTCAAAAAATCTATAGAAACAGCCTGATTATT
>CAYLJL010000266.1:0-2868 GCA_964384005.1 uncultured Lachnospiraceae bacterium
TTCTCTGGAAACAATCTCACAGATTGTTTTTCCCATATGACCGTTACAGCCGTTCATTATAATTCTTACCAAAGTAAATTCCTCCTTTTATCATAAGTTTATCGGGCGTATCCGAAAGTAAATTTATTTTTCAGATAAGCGTTAAATTAAAATTGCTTATAATAAAACGTTTTTTAATTATAGCAATTTGCGGAATATTTAGTGCGAATCAATAAAAGAATTCTTTTATATTTTATTAAAAATTGCTTGTTCATTTTTTATTGGTTTGTTATAATAAGTCCGTATTCTTTCATCGCTGTTTTGAGTTTATTATAATTTCCCTCTTCCATATCAACAAGGGGTTCTCTGTATGAGCCGGCATTTAGCCCCATCATATTTAACGCAGCTTTTACCGGAATGGGATTTACTTCGCTGAAAAGATTATTGATTAAATTTATAGCGTCAAGCTGAAGTTTTTTCGCTCCGTCAATATCGCCTTTTAAAAATTTTTCAATCATATCATGAGTGTTTTTAGGCGCTATATTTGCCAAAACAGAAATTACACCTTTTCCTCCTAATGACATAAGGGGAATAATGAGGTCGTCGTTTCCTGAGTAAATATCCAAATCATCGCCGCATAATGCCGCTATTTCAGCAACTTGAGAAACATTGCCGCTTGCTTCTTTTATAGCGACGATATTAGGAATTTTTGAAAGTTCTTTAACAAGTTTCGGCGGAATATTCAGTCCTGTTCTTCCTTTTACACTATACATTATAATAGGAATATCGACACTTCCCGCCATAGTTTCAAAATATTGCTTTAATCCTTTCTGACTCGTTTTATTGTAGTATGGCGTAACAATCAAAAGAGCGTCAGCGCCGACTTTTTCAGCTCTTTTACAAAGCTCTGTTCCATGCTTTGTATCATTGCTTCCCGCGCCAGCTATTACAGGAACTCTCTTATTTGTTTTTTCAACGGCAAATTTTATTGTTTCAATTTGTTCATCATCCGACAAAGTTGAAGCTTCGCCGGTTGTTCCGCAGACAATTATAGCGTCTGTATGATTTTCGATTTGAAAGTCAATCATTTTTCCCAGAGAATCATAATTTACAGAACCGTCTTGATTAAATGGTGTGACAATGGCAACACCGGAACCAACGAAAACAGACATATAAAACACCTCTCTTATTTTAAAATTATTGCATATTGTTAATAATTATTTCCGCTATCTGAACCGCGTTTGACGCGGCGCCCTTTCTTATGTTGTCCGCTACAACCCAAAGATTTACTCCGCTTTCCACACTTTCATCACGTCTTATTCGTCCTATGAACACCTCGTCATGTCCGGCGGCGTTTATCGCAAGAGGATATTCATTTGCTTCCGAGTTGTTTTGTATAATTACGCCGGGAGCCTTTTTTAATGTTTCAATAAGTTCGTCGAGCTCATAAGGTTTCTCAAATTCAACATTAATTGATTCGCTGTGAGAGTTAAAAACAGGAACACGCACAGCTGTTGCTGTAATTTTCAAATCAGGTTCATGAAGAATTTTTCTTGTTTCATTAACCATTTTTAATTCTTCTTTTGTATAACCGTTTTCTGTAAATACGTCTATATGAGGAAGGCAGTTATTTGCGATAGGATGAGGGAATTTTTTCGGAGATTCTCCTTTAAGCCCGTCTTCGAGATCTTTCCAACCGCCTAAACCGGCTCCGGAAACCGCTTGATAAGTAGAATAGACCACTCTTTTGATTTTATATTTGTCATTCAGCGGTTTTAACGCTACCATAGCTTGTATTGTTGAACAGTTTGGATTTGCGATAATACCCTTGTTCCATTTTACATCTTCGGGATTTACCTCAGGAACTACTAAAGGGACTTCTTTATCCATTCTCCACGCTGAACTGTTATCAATTACTATACAGCCTTTTGACGCCGCTATTGGTGAAAATTTTTCGCTTGTACTCCCTCCTGCCGAAAATAAAGCGATGTCAATCCCTCTGTCAAAAGAATCTTCTTTAAGTTCCTCAACAACATATTCTTTTCCGTTAAATGTGATAGTTTTTCCTGCTGAGCGTTTTGATGCGAATACATAAAAATTATCTATTGGAAGCTGTTTTTCCTCAAGAACTTTAAGAAATGTCCTTCCCACCATTCCTGTCGCGCCTACAACTGCTAAATTTACTTTCTTCATTTTAAATCGCTCCTAATTTTATTATATTAATATATTTTGTAGGAAACGAATTTATTCGTTTCCTACAGCGCCGGCTGCGAGCCGCTGAAAGCGGCATTCCTGTCGCAATCGTGCGCATTGGTTATATATAGTAAACGAATTTATTTAATGAGTTTACTATAATTTTAATTTTGAGTCAGCCGATATTTTCCTCAGATTATTCTCTCTGATTACGGCATATTCAAAAAGCATTCTCAAATATACAAATTTAACTGCTTCGTATATCTGATAAATAAAAAAAATACTTGATACAGGAAATTATAGCAATTCACGAAATTTTTCAGCGCAAAACAATAAAATAATATTTTGACACATCAGGTTTTATTAAATCTTACATCTTCACTCTTTTATTGCTTTACTATAAATTATAAAAAAACATATATTTTTTCGTATTTAATTCTTATAATCTCTCTTACCAAAAATACCCGTACCGATTCTTACAATATTAGCCCCCTCCTCAATAGCGACCTCATAATCGTTTGTCATTCCCATTGAGAGATAAGTCATATCTATATTATCCACATTTTTACCCTTGTTGTCAACAAATAATTTCCTCATTTTTTCAAAATATTTTCTGTTTTCTTGCTGATTTTCAACAAAAGGCGCAACCGTCATTAGACCCTTTATACATATATTGTCAAATTTTGATATTTCATC
>CAYLJL010000267.1:0-2852 GCA_964384005.1 uncultured Lachnospiraceae bacterium
CAAAGCAAAGCTTTGCGACCGGCCCGGGCAAAGCCCATCTTGCGGATTAAAGTCTGCGACGCTTTCTGAATTTTTATTCTTCAAAAAATTCATATTTTTTTATAATTTTAACTTTTTCGACAGCCTGAGGAAACGAATAAATTCGTTTCATATAATTAAGTATGTTACAAAAATTACAATAACAGCGATAAAAGGGATTGTTATTATTCTTTCCGGAGGGTTTTCTTCGGATTGATTATACTCCTGCTTATATTCGGAGGGCAGATTTTCTTTATTAGATTTTATAAAATATACAAAAGTCAGAGAGAACAGTATTACAAAAATCAGCGCGGTTATTCCCACTGATATAATTGAGTCAATGTTGATTAACTCGGAACTTTCCTCAATTTCAGCGATTTTTGAAGGGGGAAGCAATGAATTTAAAAAATTTATCAGCAGCATTAAAATTCCTTGTGTGCAGTTTATTACAAAGTGAGCTGTTATTGAGGCTAATATTGAGTTTGAGTATATTACAAACGCGGAAAAAAATCCCCCTATTACAAACGCATATATAAACTGATGAGGGTCTAAGTGCATTATTCCGAAAAATAATCCGGAAATCAAGGCGCTTTTAAATATCCCGACACTCCGACAGCCGGAGAGAATTATTCCTCTGAACATAAGTTCCTCAAATATCGCGGGCAGTATCGCCGAGACTAATATAAATATCCAGACAGGCATGGAAGAAATCGTATTCATTACGTCGGACACGTTGTTTGGAAATATAAGAGAGGTTATCAGCGCTATGAAATTTGCGGCGGGCTGAATTAAAAACGCCATTAAAACAATAAGAAAAAAGTTCTTAATACTTAATTTATTTATTTTAAGGGTATTTTTTATATTTTCATTTGTTACGGCAAAGTATAGCGCCCCCGGTAAAAAAAAGCATATTATCGGATTTAACATCAGCAGAAACGCGTGGAGTGAAGCGACGTCTTTAAACCGTATCCCCGATATTTCTATTATAAAAGGAAATATAAACGGGATAAAGCACAGGTATAACAATAAAAACATCATGAACAAAACAGTTTGTTTATATTTATACATTTTTTACAACCTCCTGAGATTTCGTAATGGTTATGCCGAAAAAATAAGATTTTTCTTTTCCCATTTTGTTACGGAATTGCTGTAACTTTATTGACAGTCTGAGATTTATTGTTATAGTCAATTTATTTGTAAAAGTTTAAAAATATCTTGATTGATATAAATATAAATGATATAATAATTTATATTTAGTATTTTAACAAAAAATGTACATAAGTCAATAATAATATTGTGAAAAAACGCCGATTTTAAAAATATTTTTTGAGTTAAAAGATAAAGCTGTCAATGTTTTTTCGGGAAAAAAGCTCACAACACACTATATTTTTTAAAAAGTAATTTTTAATTTTTTAATTAATCAGTGTTCCTTTATGGTGTATATGAAAATTAAAATGCGTGAGGAAAATTATAAAAAAGTAAAACAAACCAGAAGCGTGTTTATTTTATTTTTTATGATTTTTCGCATATTTTCAAGGTGTCTTGTTTTTACGGAAGGGAGCGTTTTCGCATAGAAATCAATTTTTGAAAAATTTTCAGTTTCTGGAACCTTTTTCTATCGCAAAAATGGTCCAAACCCCCCAAAAATGCTCTTGAAGCGTGAAAAAAAACTGGGCTTTGCCCAAACCCGCCAGCTTTTGAAAAAACTGGACCAAAACTTTTGTGCGAAACTTCGTTTTGCTGTTACAAAAATTGATTTCCGTGGCGTTTTCGGTATTTGTTAAATTAATATTTGTATTTGGGAGGTTTATGGAGAATGGAACAAGAGAATGTTTCTAAAAAAATAAAAGTATCGGAGGTAAGGCCTAATTGTATTCTGGCAAGAGACGTTGTCACAAAAACAGGTGTTGTTATTCTCGCTAAAAATACAATGATTAACAGCGTCAATTTTACTAAAATTGAACAGAACGATATAAACTATATATATGTATGGGAAGATTCTATTGATAATACTTTGCCCGCTTTTAATCAAAATGAGGTGTATACGGTAGAGGAACAGACAAAATCTGTTGTTGATAAGCCGGAATTCAAAGAGTTTGACAAAACCTACGGCGACAATTTAAACGCGACAAAAGAAATTCTCTCGTCTGTCGGAAACGCAAAAACTATTGACAAGGCTAAGCTTTTCGCAATTACAAATGATATTATGGAAAAAGTAAACTGTAAAAGTGATATTTTTACATATTTAAGCTATTTAAAGGATGTAAATGATTATACATACAGCCATTCTCTGAATGTTTCCCTGCTTTGTAATATGTTTAGCAAATGGCTTAATCTTTCTGAAGAAGAAAGGGAAGATTTAACTATCGCGGGTTTTTTACATGATATAGGAAAGCTCAAGGTCGACCAGAATATCCTTAATAAAAAAGGTAAGCTTACAGATGAGGAATTTGAGGAAATCAAGAAACATCCCCGTTTAGGGTATGAAATGATTAAAGATACGGATATTTCGGATTCAATTAAAGAAGCTATACTGATGCATCACGAAAAAATTAACGGAAAAGGATACCCTTCCGGCTTAAAGAGCGATAATATAAGCAAATACGCCAAGATTGTTTCTATCTGCGATATTTACGACGCTATGACGTCGGACAGGGCTTACAGAGGCAGGCTTTGCCCGTTTCAGGTAATAAGAAATTTTGAAAGACAAAATTTCAGTATTCTCGATACGCAGTATTTACTTGTGTTTTTACAGAATATCGCTTATACATATGTTGGCAGCTGGGTTAAACTTACGGACGGAACTGTCGCGGAGGTCGTGTTTATTAATCAGG
>CAYLJL010000268.1:0-2851 GCA_964384005.1 uncultured Lachnospiraceae bacterium
TATCGGCTCGCTATATATAAATATCTCAATGAAAAGAAGAAAAGAGGCTTTTTTTATGACAAATATGACGGATGGGGCAATTACAAAAATTTTATGGAAATTTTCATTACCTATGCTTATAAGCGTTATTTTTCAGCAGGTTTATAATATAGCCGATACGGTCATCGCCGGTACTTATATAAATTCAAACGCTTTGGCGTCAATAGGTGCATCTTATCCAATAACAATGATATTCATCGCTATTGCTACAGGAATCAATATAGGTGCTTCCGTTATAATATCTCAGCTTTTCGGAGGAAAGCATTTTGAAAAAATGAAAACAGCCATATTTACTTCTCTTATAACAACAATAATATTAAGTATTGTTATTACTATTTTAGGCGTTTTATTTTGTGATTATATACTTTCTCTTTTGAGAACTCCCGATAAAATTTTTAAGGATTCTTCAATATATCTTGAAATTTATATACTCGGAATGTTTTTTTTATTTCTATATAATGTATGTAATGGTATTTTCGTAGCTTTGGGTGACTCAAAAACCCCCCTGTGTTTTTTAATTGTTTCATCGGTATTAAATATTATACTTGATATTGTTTTTGTAAAAAATTTCAAAATGGGAATTTCCGGCGTTGCGTGGGCAACTTTTATAGCTCAGGGAGCGTCCTCTTTGTTTTCGGCACTTGTTTTAATGAAAAGATTGTATGCCCTTAAATGCGGAAAATATAAAATTTTCTCTATGAGTATGCTTTCTAAATTATCAAAAGTAGCTGTTCCAAGTATATTACAGCAAAGCTTTATTTCCGTAGGAAATTTATTTATACAAAACAGAGTAAATAGTTTTGGCGAAGATGTTATCGCCGGATATACCGCCGCTATAAAGTTAAATACCTTTTCGGTTACGGCGCTTACCACCTTAGGCAACGCGATTTCAAGCTTTGCGGCTCAGAATCTTGGAGCCGGTAAAATAGACAGAGTCAAAAAATGTTTTAAATCCGGTACGGTTATGATATGGATTATAAGTATTCCCTTTATGATTTGTTTCTTGTGCTTCAGCAAAGAAATGATAGGTATGTTTCTTAATGAGGAAACGGAAAAAATTATTGATGCAGGTGTAAACTTTTTGCTTATAACCTCACCTTTTTATCCTGTTGTTTCCGTTAAATTCGTATGCGACGGAATTCTGAGAGGCGCCGGAGATATGAAAAGGTTTATGGCTTCTACATTAACTGATTTTATTTTGAGGGTTATTCTTGCCTTTATATTATCAATTCCCCTTAAAGAAGAAGGAATCTGGCTTGCGTGGCCTGTCGGCTGGGTTATAGCCACAATAATGGCATATATATTTTATATCGGTGGAAAATGGCAGAAAAGTTTTCTGTAATATCTACTTCAACGCTAATTTAAGAAAAATAGGAGTTAAAAGAGTAGTAACAATAACGACAAGAATAACCGCCGGAAATAGCTTATTATTCAAAAGACCTATTTCAACACCTTTTTGAGCGACAATAAGAGCAACCTCCCCCCTTGATACCATACCTATGCCTATCCCTATAGAATCTTTATTAGAAAACCCGCATAGTTTAGCGCCTAAACCGCAGCCTATAATTTTACTTATAATAGCTGCAAAAAGCAAAATAACTGCAAATAAAATTATGCCGGATGATAATTCTTTAATATTTGTGTCAAAACCTATACTTGCGAAAAAAACAGGTGAAAAAAACATATATGAAGCTACAGCTATTCTGTTTTCTACATACTCTTTAATTTTGAGATTACAAATAATAAGTCCCGCGAAATAGGCGCCGGTAATATCGGCAATGCCGAAATACCGCTCTGAAATATAGGCAAGAATAAGACAAAAGGCAAGACTGCCGATTGATGTTGCTCTGTAACAGGCGTTTTTATTTATAATATCCGCGAAAATATTTACTATAAAAGTCATAACAATAATCATTATAAAATAAAGAATAATTTTTGATACTACGTCGTCGATTTGAACTCCTGTATCTTTAAAACTTGTAAGAATTGTAAGAATAATAATTCCGATAACATCGTCAATTATAGCGGAGCCCAGAATGGCAGTCCCCATTTTTCCCCTAAGCTTTCCCATCTCTCTGAGAGTTTCAACAGTAATACTGACAGAAGTAGCGGTTAAAATAACTCCGATAAAAACAGCTTTTAATATTTCATTAATATCTCCGCCGCCTGTGCCAACAAACATAACATAAGTAAAATACCCTCCTAAAAGAGGCGCTATAATACCAAACAAGGCAATTACAAAAGAAGCGGCGCCCGTCTTTCTTAGTTCGTATAAATCAGTTTCGACACCCGCCATAAACATAAGAAGCACAACTCCTATTTTTGACATAACACCTAAAAAATCAGGAGGATTTTCCATTTCTGGAATAACTCTCAAAACAGACGGACCTAAAATAATTCCGGCGACAAGAGCACCGACCACTTGAGGCATATGTATTTTACCCGAAAAAAGTCCAAGTACCTTTGTGGAAATTAAAATAACCGGGATTATCCATAAAAAATCATACGATGACTCCATAATTGCTTAACCTCCTTGATGTAACGCCGATGACAGACCGGTACAAAACGCGGATATAGAAAAATTTTTATTGGAAACGCCGCGCAAAGGATAATAAAAATAATTTTTTAATTTGTCGGTATTTCCTTATATAATTATTATTACGCCGATATTTTTTAAATAGAATAATTTTAAAACAATCCGCTCAATGCCTATATAAACACAGTATACAATTATTTACAGCAAAACAATGAAATAACGCAATCGACAAAGCATAAAAAACCTGATATATTTCACAATTATTTTGTTGTTTTG
>CAYLJL010000269.1:0-2844 GCA_964384005.1 uncultured Lachnospiraceae bacterium
AAATCAGCGGCGATTCTTACAACCGTATTTTCAAGACCTTTGGGAATAACCTCTATGTGACAATAATTCTTCACCTTGTCAGCCGCCAAATCAAGTATAAAGGACAACAGCTCCGTTTCCTCGCTTGTCGGATTGCTTTTTCCCAAAACCATTAAAAATTTTTTAAACATAGAATCACTGTCCAATCTTATGTTTAAAAGCGACAATCCTTATTTGTTTTGGTTCATAAACGGGTTTCCAGTTTTTCGGATTCGCAAGTTCTGACCTTGACGGACCCTCTGTTTTCTCAACTTCCGCATTTGTAAAACTTATTCCTCTCGGGTGCAGAATATATGTTTTACGATTCATAAGGTAATCTATACCCGAGCCTTTTTGTTTATCTCTGTCCGTTTCAGTCGCTACAAATCCCACCGGTGAGCCGTTTCCCAAAGCTATAGCTCCCTGCCCGAATAAATAAGTTGTGTAAACTCCGCTTTCAACGGGACAGCCGTCGTCAATAATAACTCTTTTCCCCTGATATGTGTCAAAAGAAACATCTACGGACTGACGTTCTGTATCACTGAAATTTTTCTTTTTTAAATAACTCCACGTTGCCGAGTGCATAACAACCGCCGTAAGCTGGCTTTGAGCGTCTCCCAAAAGCTGCTGAGCGTCAATAAAGCTGTTTACGCTCCAATTCGCCGCGTCGCCCGTTTTTTCTGAAATATCAAGTAAATTACTCGCGAGTCTTGTTTCTTTGCTTTCCGCGTCGACGTCTTCCACTGTTCCGAATATACCTTTAAGAATCGCTATAAGTTCTTTCTGCATATCTCGCATCCAAAAATCAGCTACAAGACTTGCTATAGCTCCCATCGGGTCCGTACCCGCCAAAGCCGCCGAAAGGTCTGTCGCGCTCCACATTTTAGCCCGTCTTATAATACAAGCCATATCCTTATTTGACGT
Source organism: uncultured Lachnospiraceae bacterium (assembly GCA_964384005.1). GTDB lineage: Bacteria > Bacillota > Clostridia > Lachnospirales > CAG-274 > MGBC114079. The sequence continues at coordinate 943 of CAYLJL010000269.1, forward strand.
GATTTTATTATCCGCTAAATCAACGCCTTCAATAATCTGCTCCGACTCACCTGTCAAATCCTCAAAAAACGGCATATTTATAATCGGAGCCGCCTGACTCGCCAGTTTGTCAAACTCGCTGTTGTTCGCCACTATTCCGCTTTGTACCAAAGCCGATAATTCCATACTTTTGTTAATCACATAAGGATTAAACAATTCCGGCACAATAACGTCCGTTAATTTTGTTCCCGCCATAAATTAAACCTCCTATAAATTAAAATACAAAATTTTCTTGAGATTTAAACTCAAAGAAAAAACACTATTTGTTTCCCGCCATGCTTCAAGGCGGGAACGACGTAGTCGAAAATTTTGTTTTTTCGAGAGTTTATCAAGAAAATTTTGCTGTAGACTACAAAATTTTTAAATATTCAGTCCCGCCTGTGCCGCCAGTTCTTTGGCGCGCGCGGGATTTTCCTTAAATAACTCGCCTTGTTTTGTCAAATTAAATGTTTCCTTTGAGAAAGGATTCACCGCTGTATTTTCTCCGCCTTTTAACGGTCTGTAAACAGTCCTTTTACTGTCCGAACCAAAAATATACGGCATACTCTCTTTATAGCCTGAAACGGTCTCCTCAACCCCTACAGGCGTTCCTTTATCATCAAAATTGAACTTGTCAATTCCTCCGTGCTTATAAATCAGGTAGTCCGTATCAATAACGCCTATCTTGCTTAAACTTTCTTTAAGGGCATATTCCTTTGATTTGAGTAAACCATCTGCCTTTAAATTCTCAATCTCCGTCTCATAGCCTTTTATTTTCGTCTGTAAATCCTCGTTGTCCTTATTGGATTTCTCCAAGTCTTTAATCGTCCCGTTCGCCGTCTTTAACTGTTCGTTTATTGAGTTAAATTCAGCTTTTGGAACGGCGTGTTTGGGGAACTCGCTGTTAATCTCTTTTATAATTCCGTCAATGTCAATTTCCCCGTCTTTAATTTCCGCTTTTTCAATGATTTTTCTTAACCACTCCATAAATAAATACCTCCATAGATTTTTTATTCCGGCTCTTCCGGTCGGGAGTTTAGGTAAACACCGCATAAAAAGCAATAAACATAGCGGTATTTACTTCGTTGTTCTTTATTCTCTGCAACCCCTAAAAAAGAGTAATGTATATAAATATTTTCATACAAAAAAGCGTCTGATTTTTTCAAACGCCCTCTTTACAAAATATTTATTTATGATATAATATAGTTAGAAAGGGTAATTGCCACAAAGTGTGGTTAGCCTACACAGCTATAACAGCTCCGTACGCCAAATACAGGGGGCTGTTATTTTTTTGCGTTCATTACAGCTACAATAATCAAGCCGAATGTAAAACATAACATCAACGCCTCATATGTAGACATAACGCTCACCTCCAATCTTTTCAAATTGGAAGCTCACCTCCTTCCTTTAAGGATAGGAGGCTAACGCACACCCTGCACAATTACCCAAACTATATGAGCGGAATAACTGCCCATATCCGAATTTTAACATAGTTTATCAGTTATTGCAATAAAAAATGTCATATTTTTAAAGCTTCTGATATAAGGCTTTTTACTCTATCAGTAAGAGTTTCAACATATTTTCTCATATCTTTAATTTTTTCATCAAAAATATCAGCTTCATATGTACCGACAACCTCATAGCGTCTGTTAAATTCATCTTCACCGCAAACCTCTATATAACCCTCATTTGAAACAAGCAGATATTCCCCGAACTCAGCGTAATACTTACATAAACCGTCAGAGACAATTATTCCGCTTTCACTTATCTGAATAACCCTTACTTTTGTTTCTTTGAGTTTTTCCCAAAATTTTTCTATATTATCAATTTTTAAGAATGTTTTCTCGCTGTTTTTTTCTCTGCACTTCATTTTTTATTCCTCCT
>CAYLJL010000270.1:0-2835 GCA_964384005.1 uncultured Lachnospiraceae bacterium
TTCATTTTAAACGCCCCCTTTTTTCATTTATCTCTTGCCGCCTTGTATAACCTTCAGGTTATGCGGTCTTGGTTTTGACAAAGGTATTCTTCTACCTTCTAAAGACCATTTCGTATTAATCTCTTTGCTTTTCTGCTGTTTTATATTCGACACAATATTCACAGTACGATTCTCCCGCTACATCATAGTACATATCTCCTTCATAAATCACATTCCCGCAGTTGACACATTCAAAAACCGGAACAGCTTCTTCAATACAGCTCATACACCCAGTACAGTCAGATAAATCGTATAAGCATTTCATTTAATCATTCCTTTTTTATTGTCATAATATATAATTTCTGTCTTTAAATTAATTTAAACAACATTTATTTTTCCGCTTCTTTTGAAGTGAGAAGCGTAGAACACTTTGCGCGCTTCATATCAGCGCGCGAAACTTAATTATAGAAATTTTTATATTTCTTTTATTTTTTATTATTACATCTCACACGCCTTATGTATTTCCATTCACTTACGGGCATAACGTGAACTGAATTTTTTAATCTTACGGTTACGTAATTTATTCCGTTTATTTTAAATTTGCACAGTATCATATTCCTCAACTCCATCAATTTAATTCAATTTTTTTGCGCAGCACTTTATAAAATTTTTAAATTATAGCCTCATTTCTGAGTCTCTCCATAATCAACTCGATATTGCTTAACGTTTTTTCTTCATTCGTTCCTATTGAGTTTTTTCCCATCATATAAGAATCAATGACAACTTGTCTCAATTTATCGTAATCGTTTGTAATTATATTCGCTACTTTTTGAGAATACGAAACAGTTTTTCCATCTATTAAATTACATAAAATGCCACTTACTCCATCATACAACTTACTCATTCCGTCCTGTGTAAGTCCTATGTAATCTATCGTTACTTCCTGGGAATGATGTCTCATACTTTTTTGAAGATACATCAGCGTATAAGGGTCATTTGGGAATAAATTAAAACACATATAACCAAAAGTTTTTCTTGTGCTGTGATTTCCGACATTATACGTTATTCCAACTTCATCCGCCGCCCTTTTCATTGCTTTAAGGCAGCCGTTTACAGTAATTGGGTTTCCCTTGTAATTTCCATCAAGCTGTATAGAAATCAAATTTTGATAATTATTCTCGGAGGGTTTGCACCCTGTATGCTCTCTGTAAATGTCAATCGCTTTCCATACTGCCTCAGTAATATCCGGCGAGGAAAATTTATCTGTCTTTTGTTCTTTGATAGTCTTTAATCTGTTTCTCCTTTTTCCGTTTGAATGGTAAAAACGTTCCCACGTTAATAACAACGTGTCACCTATTCTGCGCCCCATACAAATTCCAATTATAAATATTAAAAACATAAGCCATTGATTATGTTCTTTAAAATAATTCTGCATTTTTATAATATCGCTCTGGTTTCTGAATGGTTCCACAAGACTTGATTTTCTGCCGCTGTCTTCTTTGTCATCATATTTTCTTCTCATAAATATTTCCTCCTTCAATCTCAAAATTAATCACATTTGACAATAAAAAGTCTCTTCCCCTGACTTCTATAAATTTTCTTTCTTTTCCGCATTTACAACACCACATTGTTTTCAAGTGGCCTTTCTCACGAGATTTACATTTTTTTCGTTGTATTGTCATATGAAATCCGCACTCCACACAATACAAATCCGACAATATAGTATTACCGTTTCTTTTTCCCATTTTTATCACCAACCTTTTAATTTTTGCGTAAAAAATAAGATACTGTAAATTCAATATCTTATTTTTTTTATTTATATATAGATTTTCAGTTATATCTGCCTTGTTTCCTTAATTTCTCACATTCCGCGAGTGATTTTCCATTCCGCTGGTCTTGTACCAGCAATTCAGAATTATTTACACGACCTCTGTTTGAACTGGAATCGGAAATAAATTTAAAAATCAGATAACTTATTCCGATAAATAATAACGCCGTCATAATATTTTATTCCTTTCTATAACTTATTTTTTGCGTTCATCAACAATATAAAGTTTTCAATAAAAAACCGCTTCTTTTGAAGTGAGAAGCGTAGAACACTTTGCGCGCTTCATATCAGCGCGCGAAACTTAATTATATAATTAACTCTGTTTAGCCTCAAAATACCGCTTTGCTATTTCTTTTACCTGCTCTGTTGTATATTTCAAAACATACAATTCAGCGATTAATTTTAACAAACTTTTATTTTCCATTTTTTATTTTTTCCTTTCCATTTTCCATAACTGTATCAATCATTCCAAAACCAATAAACGATACTATTATTATCGCCGTAATATTTATAATTTCCGACATAATTTTTCCTCTTTTCTTTTTATTCTTCCTTTGAAGTATGTACGGGTCAATATTTACGTTATCTCTATCAAATATTTAACCATATTCCTTCCCCCTTCAATGGTTATACCGCTTTTCCCTCAATCATATTCAGATTGTTTGTATCAAATAAAAAGTAACCCTTATTTTCCATAACTTGTTTATACGACTCTTTCCCCTCAAACTCATTTATAATCTGTTTTTCTTCCTCGGACATATTTTTATATGATTTTTCCCCATACGACGGCGGAAGCCAGTTTTTATACCGCCCCGCGAATATATTAAACTTTTTGAGCAAATCCTCATTCGTAAACGTAATATGACAAGTTCCTTTTTTATAAAAAGTTACGTTGAAATATTTGAGTACAATATTTTTTGTTTCTCCGTATTCTTCCGCAAATTTTAAAGATTCTTCCAAATCGACCGCCTCTGTTAAGCCTCCGTCAAGATAATTAAGACATTTTTCAATATCAGTCAATTTACTTA
>CAYLJL010000271.1:0-2823 GCA_964384005.1 uncultured Lachnospiraceae bacterium
CCCACAAAAATAATATTGTCCACAGAGATATTAAACCACATAATATTCTTGTGACAAAAGACGGCGATATAAAGGTTATGGATTTTGGAATCGCAAGAGCTGCGACTTCTACTACTGTTACTGTGGAATCCATGGGGTCTGTCCATTATTTTTCACCGGAACAGGCAAGAGGCGGTTTCGTCGACGCTAAAAGCGATATTTATTCCCTCGGTATCGTCCTTTTTGAGATGGTTACGGGAAGGCTTCCTTTTCAGGGGGATACGCCGGTCGCTCTCGCTATGAAACATCTGAGAGAACCTATTCCGGACGCAAGAAAGATTAACAATGATGTTTCGGAAAGCGTTTACAAAATTATAATTAAAGCAACACAAAAAAGTTCTTCAAAAAGATATCAGACTGTTGAGGAAATGAATAAGGACTTGAAAAGAGCGACGAAAAATGAAACGGGTGATTTTGTTGTTTTTGAGGAAGATGATGTTACCTCTCAAACTATCAGAGTTACAGGCGAGGAGCTTAATGAAATAAAGAAGCAAAGTAAAAATATTGATTCAGATTATGACGATTATGACGAATACGAAAACTATGACCGATATAAGTCTAACAATAAAAAAAATAATCCCGTTTATTATAATTATGACAAGAAAAAGGACAGACAGGTTGTTTTCGCGGCTATAGCCACATCTTTAGTTCTTATAGTTTTAATTACGGTTATTACTTTTGTTTTTATACTGCCCACAGAAAATGAAGTGCTGGTTCCTGATTTTATCGACAAAACATGGGCAGAAGCGCTTAAACTTGCGGAAGAAAGTCAGATATATATCAAGCCTGACAACGATACTCCTACAGAATACAATGACACTATTGAGAAAGACCATATTTCAAGGCAAAATGTTTTAGCCGGTGATACGGTTAAAGAAGGAGACACGATTTATCTTATTATGAGTCTTGGAAGTGATAAAATTAAAGTTCCTAATGTTGTCGGTTACAGCCTTGACGACGCTACTGACAAATTAAAATCGGAAAATATTAAATGGAATGATAAATATGATTATGACGACAGCGTTGAAAAAAATCACGTTATAAGACAAGAACCCGAGGCTGGTGAAGAAATTTCTGCCGATTCAAAAGTTACTATATATATAAGCCAGGGAAAAGAATCCGAAACTGTAAGTGTTCCGAATGTTGTCGGCTATACCGAGGCGGCGGCAAAAAGGGAACTTTCAAATGCTGGTTTTGAGGTTTATACGAGTACCGGCCGCGGAAGCGAGGGTCTGGTCGTTGAACAGCATCCCGGAGATGGCGAAAAAAGAGAAAAAGGTACTCAGGTTACTATTTACGTGGGCAATGGTAAAAGTGACAATGATGACGATGATGACGACGAACCTGAAAACGAAAGTCCGGAGCGTAATCACGATGGACAAGACGCCGCTGCTTCTGATGAAAATAATAATGGCGATGAAGATGATAATATCGGTAATGAGGACGTTCAGGGAAATTCGGGTTCACATAATGTTAATGTGCCTTCTCAGGATAATCCTGAAAGTCATAACAATGGAGAAAATACAGTTAATTCAGAAGAACATACCGGTAATGGTACTGTAGGCGGCGAATCTTCAGGTTCATTGGGAGGAAATAATGATAATGAGGTTTCGCCCAATGTTGATGATATTGAAATAGACCCAAACGCGGTAACGTAAGATTTTTGTAAGGTAGATTCTGCGCTTGCACGCAGCAAAAATCGGCGCAGTAAACGTCGTAAGAAAAAAACTTATGACGTTTACTATAATTTTTGATTTTTTTAAAAGAAGGTTTATTTAATGATTAGCGGAAGAATTATTAAAGGTATTGGCGGACTTTATTTTGTTGATACAGAAAAGGAGGTTTTTCAATGTAAAGCGAGAGGTGTTTTCCGAAAAAAAAAGCTTGTTCCTACTGTGGGCGATTATGTCCAAATTAATGTTCTCGATGAAAAAGAAAAAATTGGCTTTATTGAAAAAATACTTGAAAGAAAAAATTTTCTTCTACGCCCCAGAGTCGCAAATGTGGATTTATGTATTATAACATTTGCCGCGGCAAGTCCTGATATTAATTTCGACTTGCTTGACAGATTTCTTATACTTTCCGAGGAAAAAAATCTTGATGTTGTTATTTGTATTAATAAATGTGATTTAATTCGACAAAATGTCAAGGAATATATTCACAGAGTGTATTCATCTGTTTATAAGGTTATTTTTACTGATACCTTTAGTAATATGGGAATTGATGAACTCAAAAATATTATCAACGGAAAAGTTTCTGTTTTCGCGGGTCCGTCTGGTGTTGGAAAATCAAGCCTTATAAATTGTATTCTTCCTCTTGCTGAAAGAATGACAGGAGAAATAAGCCGTAAAATAGAAAGGGGGAAACATACTACAAGAGAGGTCGAACTTCTTTCAGCCAATAAAAATACTTTTATTGTAGATTCGCCCGGTTTCACTTCCCTTTCTCTTGAGCATATTAAACCCGAAAAGCTTCAATTTTATTTCAGAGAATTTAAAGAATTTATTAACAAATGCAAATTTAATGATTGTCTGCATTTATACGAACCTGAGTGCTTAATCAAAGAAAATATCGGCGGTAATATTTCTGAAGAACGCTATAAACGATATGAATTTTTATATACCGAACTTCAAGGACGGAGATAAGGAGGATTTATATGATTAAAATTTCAGCATCTATTTTGTCGGCGGATTATACAATACTTGGCGAAGAGATAAAAGCTCTTGAAAGAGCGAAAATTCCATATATTCATATTGATGTTATGGACGGGCATTTTGTTCCGAA
>CAYLJL010000272.1:0-2784 GCA_964384005.1 uncultured Lachnospiraceae bacterium
GGTCATTTCATCTTCCGTATCGCCGGAAAGCGTAAATACCTGACTCTTTTTCGCGAGAGAGTAAGGAGTTCCCCTTTTTATCATAGTATAAAAAGATTTTTTTGAATTATTTACAATTTCAAACCCAATATCATGGGGTACAGTCACTTCAAACTCAACGCCTATTTTCTCAGACTCCATATCCGGATTAGAAATAAGACCCATTTTCATCGCCGCGTAATAAGTAGCGCCAAGAGAAATATCAAGCGCCGGTCTTTCTGAAACATAAATTTTGTTTTCCGTATTAAAAATTCCCGTAAGCATATCCTTAACCCACGGCATCTGAGAAGACCCCCCCTCAAGGAGAACTCTATCGATGTCATCGGCGTTCAAAGCCCCTGTATAAGCTTCTCTTAAAGCTTTAAGAACAAGCTTTCTCGTTTTGTCCGTAAAATTCGATATAAGTTCCTAAAATTTTTAACTCCCGAAAGGCGCTCTTTTGCTTCCCTCGCCCGTGCAACAATTTCAACAATATTTTCAGGCGCGATATCTTCTTTTTTCTGACCTGTTTTCTTTTCGATGAATTGATAACAAAGCTCACATAAAATCTCATCAATATTGTCTCCGCCGTGATAAGCCTCTCCGCCCTCGCTTATAACATGAAGCTTCATTCTTTTATCATTTTTTTCGACAACGTGAAAAATCGTAATATCCAAAGTTCCTCCGCCAAAATCAAACACCATAAATTTTTCATTTTCCTCAAGATTATGTCTGAAATTATAAGCAAGAGCGGCAGCCTTGGGTTCTTCAATCAGACAAATAAGCTTATCTTTAAACCCCGCTTTCTCACAAGCCCGCATAGTTGCCTTTTTAGCCGCGTCATCAAAATCATAAGGTATAGAAACCACCAAACCTGCAATTTCCGCTTTAGGATTAAGACTCTGGCAATGCTGAGCAAGCTCTTTAAGTATTTTTGCGGAAATATCCTCCGGGAGATATTCCTCGCCGTCAATAATAATTTTCTCATTAGTACCCATTTTTCGTTTAATTGAACGGATAGTCGTTTCAGAATAAATCTTCATTGAACGATAAGCTTCCTCGCCAATAACCCATTCGCCTTCCTCATCGTCATCCTTTCTGTATTGGACAACTGACGGAAGCGGAATTTTGCCAAAACCGTTGCTTATATCAATAGGTTCAGGGTTCCCATTCAGATTGTCCCAATAGCTCACAATAGAATTTGTCGTCCCAAGGTCAATACCCAAAATATACCAATCCTCGGGCAATTCTTTAAGTTCTTCAATTTGCCTTTTATAATCTTCCCAGTTCAAAAAAGTCACCAACCTTAAAAATAATTCCTTGATATATCAGATTTTGTTAAATCCTGCCTGTTTGCTCTTTTATTTCCTTGCCATATTACTATTCAATTTCAATAACAATATTTTTTTCATAATCCGTTTTTTCAAAAAAATCTCCGAAACCTAAATCCTTAATTTTAATATTAAGCTTATTATACTCAATAAATTCAAATAAAATATTAAAACAATTAGTTCCCTTAGGCCTTTTCGGCAAATCATCAAGTATAATTCTGCCGACTATAATAAGATTTCCCTCTTTATCCTTTTTAAATACATTTAAACAAGGGGATTCATCCACCTCATTTATAATAACGCTTTTACTTTTAAATTTCTGCCACCAAAAGGAATTTCTTTCAATAAAGGGAACAAATTTTCCGCCACTTTCCTTATCGCAGAATATAAGTCCTATATCTTGTGTAAGGGCCATATTTTCGGAAAAAACAATTTTTTTTGACTCAAGCAGATTAAAAAATTTCAGCCCGATAAGACAGGCTCCCTGTGACGATACGTTTTTAGGATTTTTATAAATAATACATCTGTCTTCTCCGAAAATATCAATAACGGCCTGCTTTATCCAGTTCATCTCAAAGCCGCCACCGCAGCATACCACCTTATCTATAGCAAAGCTTTCACCCTTAGGTTTAATCTCTCCCGCTTTTTCAAAAACACATTTAATAAATTTATAAAACTCTCCTTTAAACTCAAGAGTAATATTTTCAATATTCTCTCTTTCTATAGTTTTTTGAAAAGGCGGATATACAAAATTAAAATAAAGCTTTATGCCTTTTTTACTTTTAAAAAGTAAGTTTTTATATTGATATACAAAAGCTTCCAACTGAAGTTTGTGAAGTTTTGAAATATCGGATTCTTTTGTATTTTCTTTAAAATATTCCTCAAAAATATCGTATACCGTTCTTTCAATAACCGACGTCCCGATTTTTTCTTCTCCGAAAGCTGAAATAACATTAACCGAGATTTCTTTTTCACCCTCAAAAAAATTATAAAATCCTCCTCTGATTTCTCTGCTTCCAAAATCAAGAGTAATAATTTTGGAAGGAATTTTATCCTCGTCAAAGCAATATTTATTTAAAATACATTCCTTTTCAGAAAAGAAACCTATAAGCTTGTCACAGTAGCCCGCCTCAAAAAAAGCCTTTAACAGCTCCTTCTCCGCCTCTTCATTCAGATAAGCAACAGAAACGGCGACTCCTATTATTTCAGCATTAGGATTTATATTTTTCACATTTCCGATAACTTCCTTTATAAAAAGACTTAAAATAAATGAATGATTTAAAATCTTTTTTTTGATAGTATAACAATTTTTTTTGCCAAGTCCCGAAATAAGATTGTCAAAAGTAACAGAATCGGAAAGCGGCTTATTCATAAGAGCGTATTCTCCAAAAACCCACTCATCGGTATCGTTAATATACTGAACCACCGTAGGTAT
>CAYLJL010000273.1:0-1536 GCA_964384005.1 uncultured Lachnospiraceae bacterium
AATATTAACTTCAACAAGGATATTTGCGATTTTATTATATTTTTTTGCCTGTTTATCAATTTCTTCCGCAAGCTTCACACTTTCAACGGAATGAATCAAATCAACCTTATCAATAATATATTTAACCTTATTTGTCTGAAGACTTCCGATAAGATGCCATTTTGCCTGATTTCCAATAATCTCATACTTAGAAATAAGCTCTTGTACTCTGTTTTCGCCAAGGGACTTAACACCGCACCCCATGAGAGTTTTTATTCTGTCAATGTCAACTGTCTTAGTAACCCCTAAAAGGAGAATGTCTTCTCTGCTTCTGCCTGAAATAATGGCGGCATTTTTTATTTTTTCATTTATTTCCTCAAGATTTTTACTTATATCACTCATAATAATCACTCGCTATCGTTTTATATTTATTTTTGTTTGTTTTTGTATCTGCGCATTACGCAAAACCAAAAGAAATACTTATATAATCAATCAACTTAAAAATAAACAAGTTTGCCGGCTGAAAATCCTTTTTGCTTATGTTTAGTCAGTCAGCATAGGCAGCTGACTATGCTCTCCTTCCGCCGCCCTGCAAAAATAATTTTCATCTTGTCTCCTTTTTCTCATTTTCAAGTTGATTGACTATATTATCCATAAATCATATCATCATCATGAACATTTTCAGTATCCGTCAGAATTCTGTCATAAAGCCTTATTTTAGGATTATTTTCAGGTTTAATTATAATATGTGTACTGTTCTGAACAGATTCCTCGGTATTAATTGTTTTAAATTCAGCGATTCCGGAATTTATAATATATATTCCTTGAATATTCATAACTTCTTTTATTTCATAAATATCATCGGCAGACTCAGGATTTTGAATTTTATCTCCAAGCTTTAAAATATTATCACTCTCAGGAGTAAAAACATATACTCCATCTTTGTCGCTTCCTGAATTTTCAATAAAAATACTCTCCGTTTCATCAGATAAAACTTTAAGCACATAGTCGTCCTTTATATATTGTTTAGGAATTTTAAGCATAGTTTTCGTAACAATAGAGCTGATAGGTATTTTAAAGCCTTTTTCCGACCTGCTTATTTCAAAATTAATGCTTCTTGTATCAATATAATCAAGTAAATACTTTGTAATTTTCAAAACCACATAAGACTCGTCGCCGTTGTTGACAAGCTTATGTACAGTAGCGGAAATCTCACCATCAGTTTTGTCATTATCTGTATATATAACTACAGAATTACCCTCCTCCCATTCTTCTATATAACTGTTTGGGATATATGCTGCGATATACCACTCGTTGCTATTTACAATTTTAAAAACTCTGTCGTTTACGGAAACAAGCGTTTTTATGTCAAAAGCTTCCGTTTCCATAGTTGTCTGTTCCTTCGTAAGCGTATCAAGACTGTTTATATTTATACTTTCTTCAAGTCCGTCGGTATAATAAGAAACAATACCGCCGTTTTGGGAAGATAAAGATAATATATTTTTAGAGATAGCGTCCTCCTGTTCCTTTTTCTTTTCAACAAGCTCCGTAAGACTT
>CAYLJL010000273.1:1546-2777 GCA_964384005.1 uncultured Lachnospiraceae bacterium
TCCTCTGTTTTCCGATAAAAGCATCTGATTTCTTGTTTCCATTTTTTTCTGAACAGCGGTTTTAAAGTCATTTACTGCGTCAATATTAAAAACGCTGAAATTATAAACTGTTGTATCGACAATATCCTTTATTTGAGAATTTATTTTTTTAACGTCCTCATAAAATAAAGAAAGCTCGCTCCTATTTTCCTGCATAGTAAAAATACTTTTATTTATATCGTTAAGGTTATCTTCAAGAACTTTAACGGTTTCTTCGTCTCTTACACTGCAAATTACCGCTCCGCCTTTTACTTTTTCCTTGTCCGAAACATTAAAAGTAACAGCTCCTTCCGCTGTGGATTTATAAACTGTCTCATCTCTTATAATAATTCCCTTAACGGTTTTAGGGTCGTCAATAGTTCCATATTGAATCGTATCAAAAGGAATACTTTCCTTTGACAAAAACACAAGACCATAGCCAATAAAATATATACATATAACAATAAAAACGATATAAATTAACCCTTTCCCCTGTGTAAGTCTTTGCCTTTTTTCCCTTCGCGCGTCAGCTTTTCTGATTTTTTCCGCTCTTTTTTTTCTTCTCTCCTCAATTTCACGCAAAGAACGGTTTCTGTCCTCATCATAATTAACGCTTCTAATCTTCCTTACATTTCTTTCTGATAATCTTAAATTGTGATTTTTTTGGCTTTCAAAAGAGTTCCGCGAATTTCTTGTACCATTTTTTTTATTTTTCCGCAAAATCAATCCTCTCCAATCAATCATAAATTTACATAAAAAAAATAAATTAATATTAAGGAGTGATAAAATTGAAAAACAACTCAACAATGAAAAATTCAATTATTTATATTATACCAATAGCTGTTATATTTTTCAATATTCTGATAATATTATTCCCAAGCAGCATAATAGTTTCAGCAAAAAGCGGGCTGCTGCTTTGGTTTAATAATGTGATACCGTCTTTGCTTCCCTTTATAATAGGCGCTAATATTCTATCTATGACAGGCTTTATAGCGCTTATAGGCGCGGCGTTAGAACCTGTAATGCAAAAGCTTTTCAGAATATCCGGCTGCGGGGCATTTGCCTTAATAATGGGATTTATTTCAGGTTATCCCATAGGCGCTAAAATAACAGCGTCATTATATGAAAATAATGAAATAACAAAAGCTGAGGCCCAAAAGCTTATAATGTTCACAAATAACTCAGGCCCGCTTTTTATACTTGGAACCGTAGC
>CAYLJL010000274.1:0-2770 GCA_964384005.1 uncultured Lachnospiraceae bacterium
AAGTCCTATAGAGTATATCCTTTTTATTATTTTTAGTGATGGTTTTAAATCTTTTATTTTAAGAGATATTTCTTTTGTAAATACGAAATAAAAAACTAATGCCACGATTAATGAAACTATCTGACCCGCTATTGTCGCGTACGCGGCACCCTGCACTCCTAATTCAGGAAAACCTAAAAGCCCGTAAATCATTATGGGGTCGAGTATTATATTTACCAATGCCCCTGAAATCTGGGAAATTGTTGAATACATCGAATGACCTACAGATTGCAGAAGCTTTTCGAAAATCGCGAAAAATACTACACCAACAGAAATTATACAACATATTTGCAAATAATCAACCGCCATCTTATGTATTTCAGGATTTGATGTCTGCGATGAAATATAGAAGTCTGTTCCGAATATTCCGAATATTAAAAATATTACGTATATTATCGCCGCCAGAAAAATTCCGTTTCCGGCGGTTTTTTCCGCCTGTTCCTTGTCATTTTGTCCTAAACATTTTGAAACAAAGGCGTTTGCGCCGACTCCTGTTCCTATTCCTATGGAAACCATTAACATTTGTACCGGAAACGCAAGTGTGAGCGCGTTTAACGCATATTCTCCGTTATATTCCATATTTGAGACAAACGCGCTGTCAACTATGTTATAAAACGCCTGAAGCATCAGCGATAATATCATAGGTATGCCCATTGTGATTAATAATTTGTTTATTGGCATTGTCCCCATTTTGTTTTTTGTTTCATCTTTCATATTCTCAGCCTCCATTTTTTTTATTTTGTTATTGTTCATAAAAGTGTCTGTGAAATGCTTAGAGTCTTTTTCAGGAAAGGTTACTATAACCCAAAATTGTCCTTTTTATATATTATGCTAAGGCAGCGCAAAAAAATAAAGCGTAAATCATAAATAAATCCGGATTTACGCTTTTCGCCACTCGACCTGAAATTATTTTATCAAATTTTTTTAAGAAATGTCAATCATTTTTTTATAAATTAACTGTAGAAATTTTCCTTATCTTATGTTATAATATCCAATACAAGAATTCTAATTATAGGAAAACAATAAAAAAATTAACAGGCAAACTTTAAAAAAGTCTGATTTGTCAAGGGTTTATTTTATTGTTTTACATTGAAAATTTTAAGAAACGCTATAAATTCAGAGAGGGTTGTTTTTATGAATATAAAGCTTGAAAATATTCTTGCTGTTATAAGTGATGATAATGGTTATGAAATTAAGAAAACAGACATTTTTATAAAAGACGGCGTTATTTTTAAAGTGGGAGGAGTTAAAAAAGATTTTATCCCCGAAAAAATTATTGACGGAAAGGACAAGCTTGTTATTCCCGGTCTTATAAATTGTCATACTCATACTTATATGTCAGTGTTCAGAAATATTGCCGATGACCTGGCTTTTAACGACTGGCTGTTTAAAAATATTATGCCGAGAGAAGATAAGCTTAATTTTGAAGATGCTTACTGGGGAGCTATGCTTGCCTGCGCCGAAATGATAAAATCGGGGACAACTTGTTTCCTTGATATGCATATGTTTAAAAATCAAACGGCTGAAGCCGCTGTTAAATCGGGTATGAGAGCTGTTATTTCAAGAGGGCTTTCGGGAGAGTCGAGAGATGAGGACGGCGCTGTAAGGCGGATTGACGAGGCTTTCGAGGAGATTGAAAGATGGGAAGGAAACGACAGACTCTCTTTTATGCTCGCTCCACACGCTATTTATACCTGCGGTACCGATTATATAAAATATATTATTGGAAAAGCAAGAGAGAACAGACTTTCTCTCCATACTCATTTATCCGAAACAAGATATGAGGTTGAAGAGTCTAAAAAAAATTATGGTATGACTCCTGTTAAATATCTTGACAGTTTAGGCTTTTTTGATGTCAATACTGTGGCGGCTCACTGTGTTCATCTTGAGGACGACGATTTTAAAATTCTTAAAGAAAAAAATGTTAATACGGCGCTTAATCCGCTGAGCAATATGAAGCTTGGAAATGGTTTTGCGCCTGTTTTTAAACTTCTTGAAAGCGGTATTAATATTTGTCTCGGTACGGACAGTGCGGCAAGCAACAACAGTCTGAATTTATTCTCGGATATGAACGCTACCGCTCTTATTCATAAAGGAACAGGTGAAAACGCCCAGGCCGTTAACGCTTTTGAAGTGTTTAAGGCGGCGACTATTAACGGAGCGAAGGCTCTTTCGATTAACGCCGGACAAATTAAAGAAGGCAAAGCCGCCGACCTTGCTATCCTTGATTTGAATTGTCCCCAGTTAAGGCCTATGAATAATTTAATGGCGGCGTTGTCATATTCCGCTAACGGGTCGGAGGTTGAAACTGTTATTATTAACGGTGAGATTGTTATGGAAAACAGAAAGCTTTGTTTTATTGATGAGTCTGAAATATATGAAAATGTTGAAAAAATTGCTGAAAAAATAAAATGATTAAACTTATGGGAGGTTATAAAATTGATTAGTGAGATTCGTAATGAGGAACTTTGGGAGAGCGGGAAAAGAAAAATTGACTGGGTGAGGCAAAATATGGATTTGCTCAGAAGCATCGAGGAGGAATTTTCCGCGGACAAGCCTTTTAAAGGTCTTAAAGTAGCTTTGTCTATTCATCTTGAGGCTAAAACCGCATATTTATGTAAAGTTCTTGCTTCCGGAGGAGCGGAAATGTTTATTACGGGAAGCAATCCTTTGTCAACTCAGGACGACGTCGCAGCCGCTCTTGTTCATGATGGACTTAATGTTTTCGCAT
>CAYLJL010000275.1:0-2769 GCA_964384005.1 uncultured Lachnospiraceae bacterium
AATGAAATATTTTTTTGTTGGATTGATATAATTTCGTAGTTTCGAAAGAAGTCTATTTTTCATCGAACTCACGTTATTTTTACGCAAAAACGATAGTTTTTGCTTTAAAGTTTTTTGTCAAACTTTTTTTCAAAAAAGTTTGTGGGTTTGGGCAAAGCCCAAGGTTTTAAGGTTTTAAGATTTTTCAGATATTTTTCAGTTCTTTGGCGACAGCTTCAATATAATGTATGATTGTATCGTTTTTATCGGAGCATATTTCATAGTCAGGGTCAAATTCGTCAAATTTTATTGATTTTCTTCCGCCGTTTTTTGCTCTGTCCCAGAATTTTTTTAAAATATCTATGGGCATATAAAAGTATTTTCCGCAAAATCTGAAATGAACAAGAATAAAGGCGAGTCCTCCTTGCTTTTTAAAGTCTTTCATAAATTCTATCTGATGCTCATGTATATTATGTATCGGGAGACTTTTTTGTTTTGTCTCTTTCGCGTCAAAACAAATTCCTATGCCCTGTATTATGCCTATATAGTCGACGGTACTTTTGCTGTCAAAGTATGCGAGAGAAATCCGACCCGTATCTTTCTGTATTTCTATGGGGGTTATGGGAGTCGGTATTTTTTGAATGAGTCCTAATCCTTTTTGGCGGTATACCTCATTTGTATAGTTTATACTTTGCTCAAATCCACTCCCCCGCAGTCCACGGCTATTCCAATATCCCATTATTATTACCCTTTCATATATTCTTTTATTGTATTCCATACTTCATTGGTTTCAAGCCCTTTCCGCCACGCGGCTAAACCGGCAATATCGTATTTCTTTATCAGTTTCAAACGCTCCGCAACGCTTTGCTCGTCCTCAAGCCACATTTTATACAGCGCGTTTTCATAATTTATCTCAGCGTAGTTCTGACCATCTTCCTCACTCCAGTTAAATAACGCTCCTTTATCTGTCATGGCTTTTTTTCCTTCGGTCATTCCATAGGCACGAGTTTCAATATTTCCGCCGCTTTCTTTCCAGATTCGGGTATAAAAGGGTATTCCTAACAACAATTTATCGGCAGGTACGCCAGCTTCCTCTGTTAAAGCAATAGATTCCTCAGACCATTTTTTTGTGGCTACGGAGCCGCTCGTCCCGGAACCATCGGTATGCTCATCATAACCCATTACTATAAAGTAATCGGCAATTTCACCAAATTCATCACGATTATAGTAGGAACTCCACGGCGACGGGGTGTATACGTCGATGGAAAGCGCTAAATTAAGATTATTCAACGCGGCGGATAACTCTCTTAAAAATTGCGTAAATTCCCGCATTGAGTCGTCCGGAATACTTTCAAAATCAATGTTTATCCCATCAAGATTATATTGCCGCGCTAATGTGACTATCTGATTTATAACATTTTCTCTTGTTTTCGCTGATTTAACAACAGCTCTGCTTACTTTTGAACTGAAATTGTCTGTTATCAGTCCCCAGACTTTTACCCCTTTATCATGGGCATTTGCTACATAGTCCTCATTGCCTATGGAAATTATTTCTATGACGGCTCCGTCTTCCGTCTGTTCAAAGGAAAACCATGTCGGAACAAGTACGTCCGCTTCTGTCGGAATTCCATTTTTTATAGAATTGTAATTTGCCGTTGTGTTCGTAACCTGGTCGAACAAAATTACAGCTTTTCCTTTTACCGATAAGGCCTGAGAAGGAACGGAAGCTTTTTCAACAGGCGGCAGAGAGGTTTTGTTTTCTATGTTGCCGTCGGAAGTATATCCCACAAAGCCGTCGGAAGTGGATATTTTTACCATATCTTCTTTTTTACTGTATACGGAGACATAATCACCTTTTTTTATTTTTATATCAAGAGAGTTTTTCTTATCATCGGTTAATACGTCATCGCTGATTATAGTTCCTGACGTCCTCTCTTTTGACGTATCCTCAATAATTACAGAGGTGTTTTCTTTTGAGAAGCTTATGGATACGGAATAAAATTTTTCTAATATTTCTTTTGATATGTAAACTTCATTTTCCTCTGTTCCCGCCGACGTCTGTAATTCGGAGTCTTTTTGTATAACAGCCGGTTTTCCGAAATTAATTTTTTCGCCGTTTACATAATAAAAGCTTTCTCCCAAGGTAAATTTTGCCGCTTCAAGCTCAGTGGCTATGCTTAAAATTTTATTCTCATAATCATATAATATATTATGCCCAAAATTTGTAAATACAAAGGAAACGGGAATGTATACGTCGTTTTCCTCAAAAACAGGCGAGGAAAGACATATCGTTTTTTCTCCGTCGATATATATTTTTTTATTGTATATGCTTTCGTTAAAATAGTTTTCTATGTACTCTGAACTTTTTAAGGTTCTCGGAAATAAAAAATAACAGGCTCCAAAACCCGCGCATAAAAGAAAAACAAATAAAAGAACAAATATTTTAATTGTTTTTTTCCGGCGGGTTTTTTTATATTTTATCTGACGCAATTTCTGCCGTTTTTTTATTTCCTCGCTTATTTTCATTATCTCATTGTCATGGGGGTCTTTATATATGTTAAAATCAATATCTGAAGCCGTGGTTTTCGGTGTGTCATTATTTTCTGACGTTTCCGGCGCTTTTTTCTGTTCAAATTCCTCATCTTTTTCTTTTTCGCTCATAAAATTCTCCTTAATCAGTATTCGGGATTTTATCGGGACATATTAAAAATTTTCGCCGATTTTTAAGGAAACGCCGCACAAAGGATAATAAAGGACATATCGTATATAAAAATAATTTTTCAAACTTAA
>CAYLJL010000276.1:0-2769 GCA_964384005.1 uncultured Lachnospiraceae bacterium
GAGTGAAGTTTATGGCTGTTATAGGAGTCCTGGCGGCGCTGTGCGGCTGCGCGGAGGAAAGCGCCCGGGAAGAAAACGTCGACGTCAAGGAAAAGTTAGCCTCTATGAACAGCTATTCCTGTGACGCTTATGTAAGCGTTAAATCCAACAAGGGAGAAAATAGTTATTCAGTACATATCATGTGGGAAAAAAGCGGAAGATACAAAATACAGACGGAAACTCCCGATATTCTGAAGGGAAACGTTATTTTATTTGACGGAAAAGGATTATGGCAGTATAATCCTAATGTGGAAAGTAAAATCTCCCTCGCTCAGGCTGACGGGGATTTTGACGGGAAAAGTAAAATTTTTATCTCTGAATTTATGAAAAGTTATCTGAGCGGAAGCAATTCGTCAGAGGAGGAAATAGTTTTCGGAGGCAGAAAATATAACGTACTTCTGGCCAATATTGACGGCGGAAAGTATTTCGCTTATCAAAAACTCTGGATTGATACGGCGGAAGAAATCCCTTTCAGACTTCAGACTTTTGACGAGAACAATAACACTGTTTTTTCCGCCGATTTTTCCGATTTTGAATTTAATACGGAATTTTCGGATGAGGAGTTCCGCATTCTGGAAGAAAACGGCTGAGAAAATTATAAACAGACTTCTTTCGGAATTTTATGCCAATAGAAGTATCGTCAGAAAAAATATTAGACTTCTTTCGAAACTTCATATTGATACAAATATTTTTTGTTGGACCGGAGTAATTTCGCGGTTTCGAA
The DNA here is from genome assembly GCA_964384005.1 of uncultured Lachnospiraceae bacterium. Lineage (GTDB taxonomy): Bacteria > Bacillota > Clostridia > Lachnospirales > CAG-274 > MGBC114079. Next base: position 764 of record CAYLJL010000276.1, read on the forward strand.
AGAAGTCTGTTTTTTATCGGATTAATTTAACAGTTTCGGAAGAAGTCTGATGTTTATTCTTTTGTTGATTGACCGCAAACAGCCGGAAACGCTTTTTTAAGGAGGATTTTTTTATGGCTGAGTATCAAAGGGTTGTCGCTGAGATTAACCTTGACAATATCGCTAATAATTTGAGGGAGGTAAGAAAAATTTCAGGTGAAAACATAAAAATTCTTGCCGTGGTGAAGGCGGACGCTTACGGACACGGCGCCGTCGAGGTGAGCAAGGTCGCTTTATACAACGGCGCCGACTGGCTTGGCGTGGCAACCTGCGACGAGGGTGTTCAGCTGAGACGCCACAGTATTTTCGCTCCCGTTCTTTTGCTTGGGTATACCCCCGAGGCCAGAATTGACGAGGTTGTTTTAAACGGGCTTACTCAGACGGTTTTCTCATATGATATGGCTCTTGAGTTCTCAAGAGCCGCAAAAAAACTTGATAAAACGGCGGATATACATATTAAAATTGACACGGGTATGGGCAGAATAGGCTTCTTCCCCGATGATAAAAGCCTCGACGCAATAAGGGAAATATCAAAGCTTCACAATATTAATATTACGGGAATTTATACCCATTTCGCTTCCGCCGACGAAACGGATAAGACTTTTACTATGGAACAGTATGGGAAATTTATTTATATGGCTGAAAATACAGAGAAAATTCTCGGACGAAGGATTATTAAACACGCCGCCAACAGCGGCGCTATTCTTGATTTGCCGCAGCTTAGCCTCGATATGGTCAGAGAGGGAATTATCCTTTATGGCCTTTACCCCTCTGACGATGTGAGCAAAAAACTTGATATACGCCCCTGTATGAGTATCAGGACAAACGTAAGCTATGTCAAAACGGTGGAAAAAGGAACATCTATAGGATACGGCAGGACTTTTTTCACAAAAAGAAAGTCAAGAATAGCAACTGTTCCCGTGGGGTATGCCGACGGCTATTCGAGAGCTTTGAGCAACAGGGCCAATGTTATTATTAACGGTCATTTGGCGCCTGTCGTCGGAAATATCTGTATGGACCAGTTTATGGCGGACGTTACCGACGCCGGAGATGTTAAAGCGGGGGACAGCGTTATCCTTATGGGAAAAGACGGAGACAATTTTATCGGCGCCGACGATATCGCCAAGATACAAAAAACCATAAGCTATGAGGTCTTATGCGGTGTGGGTAAAAGAGTTCCGAGAATTTACATAAAAAACGGCGGGATAATTAAAACCATAAATTATATAAATTAATTTGCCGGCGTGTCGGCAAATTTGCCGCGCGGATTAAATTTTTTCTGTTTTAAAGTATAATTATGCGTCATACTGAAAATACTATAGCAAGAAACCACCGAACAGATGAAAAAAGAATTTTTCGGAAAGCTTCTGAATCGGCGCTTTCTTGAGGGGATTTTATTTATATATGGAGTGTGAGGCAAAAATGACTGTTAAAAGGGGCGACATTTTTTATGCGGATTTGAGCCCGGTCGTAGGCTCGGAACAGGGAGGAATACGTCCTGTGCTTATTATTCAGAACGACGTCGGAAACAGATACAGCCCGACTGTTATCTGCGCGGCGATTACTTCTCAGATAAACAAGGCTAAGCTGCCGACGCATATAGAAATTGACTGCTGTAAATATTCTCTGGTTAAAGATTCCGTAGTGCTGCTTGAACAAATCAGAACTATCGACAAAAAAAGACTTCGTGAAAAAATAGGTCATCTTGACGCTGAACTTATGAAAAAAATCAACAAGGCGCTTCTTATAAGCATTGGACTGTAATACATATATTTCCCGTTATCCGCCTGACGTGTCTGATATATAAAAGAACGAATGTATTAAAACGTTCCGTCTCTGCCGGCACGCCCACAAGAAATTATTATATTTCTTCCGACGGGTAAAGTCCGTTTCGCCGCGCTTTACCGGAAATTCCGCAAACTTTTTAAAAAAAGTTTGACAAAAACTCTTGTGCGAAACTCCGTTTC
>CAYLJL010000277.1:0-2751 GCA_964384005.1 uncultured Lachnospiraceae bacterium
AACTTTTGTGCGAAACTGACGTTTCGCTGTTATTTTTCATCGAACTCACGTTAATATACAAAATACTTGGGGAAATACTGTATAAAAGGGTTTTGAAATTATTTTTATTCTTGAATACCGTGGTATTTCCCCGGATGTGTTCCGGCGTTTTAATGCTTTTTTGTGTTGATTCCTATTATGCCGCCAAAACCGCCGCCAGCAAGACCTAAAACTAAATTTATAAGGGAATTTACGGAAAGCTTATAGTCGGGAACAATACAAAAACCTACAATTATCATTATCGCCGAATATGTAAAACCGGCTACAAGTCCCCATATCAATCCTTTGTTTTTTACTCCTCTTGCCGTATCAAATCCCGATATTAAAACAGAAACGACAACAGTTATCATTATTACGGTGCTTAGGTTTTCTTCCGTTGTATCTGTGTAGGTTAAGATAATTGAGTAAATTATAAAAACTATTAATGTGACTGCATAGGCTATTGATGTACCTTTGAGAAGACAAAGAAGCGGTGAGCAGTTTGTCTCCGCCGTAAGCCTGTTTTCGGATTTTATCGGCTTCAAAATATCACTCCCTGTATATATTTTTTTTGAAACGGAGATACCGCGAATTTATTGCTTTTTATGCGATATTCTCTATTATTTTATGCGGAGATTTTAATTAATATTAGTTTTATTTCTCGTGTATTTCATACAGGCGCCAAGATAAATATTATGTTTGACAAGTACTAATATTTGGAGTATAATATATGGTACTAAACACCATTTTAAGTATTAGACTTCTTTCGAAACTTCATATCAGTAAAAATGCCGCCTAAAAAAATATTTATTTCAATGCTTCCTGATGTTTCCGGCGTTTAAAAAGCAAAACGTCTTTCGCTGAAACATTGAATAAAATATTTTTTTATTGGATTGATTTGATTTCATAGTTTCGGAAGAAGTCTGTTGATAAAAATCCGATTTACTCAAATTTTTTTAATGCCGCGCGGTATCGGTTTCTGGCAAATACTGTTTGCACGCTAAAAACTTGCCATATTAGGCGTAAATTGATTTTTATCCACAGATTAAACGGTGTTTGGTATTAGTGGTTTCTGATAAGGAAAATACTGTATAATTCAAAAAAATTTAGCGGGAAAAGCGTTTTTTTAAGTATATTTTTTTACAGAATTATTTTTATTACATTTTGCTGTGTTCCTTAAAATGTGGCTTAAAATTAAGATATAGCCTAAAGGTTTCGGAAAATCAAAATAATTAAGGAGAGATTTCTATGAAGAAAGCTATATGTACAATGATTTCTTCTATTATGTTGTTTACAAATTTAAGTTCTGTCAGCGCTTTCGGATATGTTGGTTCGGAAGACGACAGCACTAAGGTTTCGTCAATCAGAAATTTTATTAAAATTACTGTACCCGCGGGGACTGTAATATATCAGGAAGGAACGTCTGTGACTGAACCGATAACAGAAACAGCTATACAGGAAACAACTTTTACAAGTGAAACAATGACGGAGGATACCACGGAGCAGGTTATACTGCCTGTGAGCGAAGCGGAAACGGAAGCTACAACACAACAGGTTGTAACACCTGTTACAGAGAATACCACAGAGCAGGTTATAATTCCCGTTACAGAAAATACCACAGAGCAGATTATACCGCCTGATGTTACGGCGGCGACGGTTGGAGATATTTCTTTTAACCCGGCTACAAATTTATTTTCCGTTCCCGAAGGTTATTACATATCAGAAAATATGCAGGCGCATCTGGACAGACTTAATAAAAATTTACAGACAAAAATAGTTATTCAGGTCGATTCTATAAAAAATTCAGTTACGGCGGCCGATATAGCTTCATTTACAGACCTTAATACAGGCGCTATAGATTATAATAAAGTATGGAGCTATTGCAGCAGATTGATGGATACATATAATACGGCGCCTTATTCAAGAAAGTTTAAAACTCATGACGGCGTTGTTGTGAATGTCCCTGTCGGGGATTACGGCTGGAAAGTCGATATGACGGGTTTAACTCAGAATTTATATCAGAGTCTTATTAATTTTCAGGATAACGTATTTTCATACAAGTCATCAAAAGCGGCTTTTGCGGGGGCTCAAACCGTATATGGAAACGATATTGGAGGAACATATGTTGAGGTTGACCTGACAAATCAAACTGTTCACTGGTTTAAAGATGGTGTGTGTGTTTTATCCGATTATTGTGTTACAGGTAAGAAAAGCACTCCTACGCCTGCGGGTACATGGTCTTTAAAAAGCAATATAGGAAGCAAGACAAGACTTAAAGGCGAAACATGGGATGTTATGGTTGATTACTGGGCGCATTTTACACAGGGCTGCGGTTTCCATGACGCTACATGGCAGTCATCTTTCGGACTCGCAAGATGGCAGGCCGGTTATGGCTCTCATGGCTGCGTAAATCTTTCCGCCGCAACAGCTAAAAAGGCTTTTGGCATAATGCAGGTGGGAGAACCTGTTGTTGTTTATTATAGATAATAAGGTTGTTATATAGTAGTTTACAGAAATTCTTATGGTAATCCGCAAAATTTCTGGCGCGAAATAATAAAATGAATAGATATATCCATAGACTGTCGGGTTACCAGACAGGTTTGATAATAAAAAACTCCTGAGCAATAATTTTTGTTATAAGCTTAATTATTATAGCGAGACAATAAAAGACTGAACAAAAAAGTTTTAATAAACCTTGATATATTAAGGAAATTCTTTTATTGTTTCATACTA
>CAYLJL010000278.1:0-2351 GCA_964384005.1 uncultured Lachnospiraceae bacterium
AAAAATATTTTATTCAATGCTTCTTGATGCTTTCGGCGTGTAAAAATCAAAACACCTTACGCTGAAACATTAAATAAAATATTTTTTTACTGGATTGACATAATTTTATGGTTTCGAAAGAAGTCTATTATTGTTCTTTTGACATACATAGGCGCAAAAAAATAGTAGCCCCAACCTGCGACAGTTAGCTACTATTTTTTGGGCTTACGGTCGGCTAATCGTTTTCGATTGCCTTTCTAATTAAATTATAGCATAAATAAAAAATTTGTAAATAAATCTATAGCTGAATGAGAATAGCAGAGGTGAGCTGTTCAGTAGGCTTTGACAGTTATTTTTATATATAAAATCAGTATTGGGGGAGGTGATGAGAATGAGGAAAATCAAAAAAGCGATAGAGATAACAGACGCGAAAATTCAGTTTGTGTCGTTAGTGGACAAGGCGGCGAACAAGAGGCGGTTTCTTATGAGGAAAGCTGAAGAAGGACGGGCGGCGTTTACCACATACGGGAGAATTATCAAGGCTGACAGAAAAAATCACTATGTCACGGGGATTGTATACGAGCCTATGGAAGAGGACAGTCACGGAAATTATATGACGGCGGAAGAGATTACAAAGGCGGCGTATTGGTTCGCTAAAAACGGCGACAAGGTTGATTTGCAGCATAGTTTTGAGCCGTTGGAAAACGCCGTTATTGTTGAAAACTGGGTTTCTAAGGCTGATTTTAAAATTGAAGGCGAGGATGTAAAAAAAGGAACATGGCTTATGACGGTTGAGGTCAGCGACCCTAAAGTGTGGGAGGATATAGAAAAAGGCGAGATAACCGGCTTTAGTATGGGCGGGCTTGGAAGCTACAGCGAGGAGGATACAGAGGTGGACAAAGTAAAAAAATCTGATGAAACGGAAGAGGATAAAACCGGGCTTCTTTCAAAACTGGCGAAGGCTCTTGGTATTTTACAAGATAAGCCTGTTGAGAAAGCGGGTAAATCCATAAGCGGCAAAAACAAGGAGACTTTACAGGGGATTTATGATAATCTTGGCGCGTTTTTAGCCTCTTTTGAGGATAAGGAAAAAGATGAAGTTATTATTGAGGAAAATAAGGAGGATTGTATTACAATGACCAAAAGTGAAATGGAAAGTATTATTACAAAATCGGTATCGGCGGTATTAAAAAAGGCGTTTGAGGAAGACAGCGAAAAGGAAAAAACGGATAAGGAAACCGACGGGAAGTTAAAGTCAGACAATGTGGAGAAGGAGGGAGAAGTCACAGTTAATTTGGAAGAACTGAAAAAAATGATTGACGAGGCGGTTGCGGCGGCGATGAAATCGAAAGAAGAACAGCCGACAGAGGAACAGATTCAAAAAATGGTGGTTTCCGCCGTTTCAAAAGCGGTTGAGCCAATTTTGAAAAGCAGGGGACTGCCAAGCAATTTAAACGACAGCGGCGTCAGAAAGGCGGCAAAGGCACATTATTTACAGGGTATTCTTTAATCAGGGGGTAGAAATTTATGTTTAGAAATGAAGATATTATAAGAAAAGCGGCTATTGAGACAGGGACGTTAAGTTCGGGAGGGCTGCTTAATCCGGAGCAGGCGAGAAAGTTTATAAGACAGACTTTTGAGGTTACAAATCTTAGTCCTCTTGTGCGCCACGAAATGAGAACAGCGAAAACAGGGGAGATTGACAAAATAGGCATAGCCTCACGTATTTTGAGAAAGAAAACGGAAAATACTGACGACGGTTACAGAGCGGACGTCAAAACATCTCAAATTGAGTATTCAACAACCGCCGTCAGACTGCCGTGGGAAATAACGGAGGAAACGCTCAGGGAAAATATAGAGGGCCAGAGCTTTGAGCAGGCCGTCACCGACCTTATGACAAAACAGTTAGGCGTAGACCTTGAGGATATATATTTAAACGGCGATGAGGAAACGGAATCAACTGATGCGGATTATGATTTCTTTAAAATCAACAATGGATGGATAAAACAGATAAAAAACGGCGGACATATTTATGACGCCTCGAGTGATTCTTCTATGAGTCTTGACTTGTTTTACAAAGCGCTTGGGTCGATTCCTAACAAATATAACAATGGAAAACTTAGGTGGCTTATGTCGCCGAGACGGGCGCAGGAATGGGAGTTATTTTTACTTAACAAGGTCGTAAACGTCGGAGGGGCAGTTCCTGAAAGTGTTTACAGCGCACCGGCGAAAATTCCCGTTATTGAATGTCCGGCGATGACCGACGATAAGATTATTCTCACAGACCCTAAAAATCTTATTGTAGTAAACACTTATGATACAAAAATCAGAAAGACTATTGAGGGAAAAGACGCGATTATGCTGGATAAGCG
>CAYLJL010000278.1:2361-2741 GCA_964384005.1 uncultured Lachnospiraceae bacterium
TTCAACTTGATTTTGACCCGATTATTGAGGAATTGGACGCTACCGCTATTATTACAGGCTTAAAATAAAAGGGGGCTGATGATATGGCGTATAAACTAAAGTTAAAAAAGGCTCTTTCATATAATGGCATTGTAAGCGCTACAAAATTAAACCCTTATGTTTCGGCCGAGGATAAAGCGACCGCCGAAAAGGCGGTCGCTACGGGATATTTTGAGATTATAGAGGAAGATACAGACGAGTGTAAGGGGAAAAAGACAAAAACTGTTAATGGCAATAAGAAGGTTGATAAAAATGTGGATTACGCCTGATGAAATAAGGGAATATTCCGACATAAAAGCTGTTTGGGACAGAAGCGACTCAAAGCTTGACGTTGATATAAC
>CAYLJL010000279.1:0-2740 GCA_964384005.1 uncultured Lachnospiraceae bacterium
TCCTTATATGAACAGCTTTACAGAACTCCGGAAAGAGGAAATAGATTTCGTCATAAAATAGTAAATTTTATAAAAACTGAGCAAAGACTAACCATTTTTGCGTCCGCTCGCTCATATAGTCAATCAACTATAGCGAACCAATAAAAAAAGAACAGGCAATTTTTAATAAAATCTTATTATAGAAGGAATTCTTTTATTGGTTCGCACTAAAGATTTTGCAAATTGCCATAAAAAATAAACAAGTTCGGCGGTTGAAAATTTCACAAATATCAATAAAGATAAATCAGATAAGCTCTTGTATATATATACCCGAATTACTACATAAATCAATAAACTTATCACCTGTTTTTACAATAGGCTTAGATAGATTATTGGGATTGATAAAAACAACCTCTCCCTCCTCTTTGTTTGAAAGAAGAACTCTGCTGCCTATATAAGAATAAGCGATATTTTTGGAAAATGTCATAACCTTTTCAACATCAAGAGAACCATAATAATTCTCCTCAAATTCCTTTAATACCCTAAAAGGGCATTTTCTTATATGATAAGCCCTGTCGGACGTCATAGCGTCATAAATATCACATACGGAAACTATTTTTGCGAAATGCTCAATTTTAGACTCAGTAACACCTAAGGGATACCCCGTACCATCAAGCTTTTCGTGGTGCATAAGAGCAGTAAGCTTAATCGTATCGGGAATATTCTGGTCAATTAAAAGCATATATCCATAACTTGTGTGTTTTTTCATTTCACAGAATTCTTCCTGAGTAAGCTTACCGCTTTTATTCAAAATCTTATCATCAATTAAAGTTTTGCCGATATCGTGCAGAATTCCCGCAACCGTGATATCACGTTTTTCATCATAAGGCATATTCGTCCACTCCGCGTATAAATAACACAAAATAGAAACATTAATAGAATGCCTGTATGTATAATCGTCATACACCTTTAAATGATAAATATAATTAACAACATCACTTTTGCATCTGACCTCGTCTAAAATAGAAGCCGCACTGTCATATAAAGCGGAAACATTCAACGGTTCACCGTTCAGCGTGCCCATAAAAGAATCTTTTATTTTATCAACACGTTTACGGTATATATTGACAAATTTTTTAAATTCCTCTCTTTTGACAACTGATTTTTTAGCTTCTTCCTCAAAGTCGTACCCGTCTTTAACATCAAAAGGATTCGCATCAATTTGTTCATAAACATAAATATAATCAATATCGCTTTTCTCTATTTTTTCAATGTCTTTGTTCGATAACGCACTGCCTTTGACAAATATAACCATTCCATTTTTTGTAATGACGTCTTTGGCAAGAATCATATTATTTTTAACATTATTAATACGAACCTTTTTAAAATCCATAAAATCACCTTAATCAAAAATTTTCCTTGACAAACTTTTCAATTCTGTCGATACCGTCTACAATATGCTCCATAGAAATAGCGTAAGACAATCTTATATAATTTTCAAACCCAAAAGATTCGCAAGGAACAACAGCAACTTTATATTTATTCAGTAAAATTTTAGAAACATCGTTCGCATTATTTATTTTCACTCCAAACACTTCCATACCGCACATTTTAGAAATGTCAACAAAAAGATAAAAAGCGCCTTTGGGAAGTAATGAGCTTAAAAGGGGAATATCAGAAACCCTTTGTGATATATAATCCCTTCTGTGTTTAAATTCCGTAACCATTTCCATAACGTTTTTCTGACTTCCGGTCAAAGCGGCGAGAGCAGCCTTCTGCGCGATAGAATTAACGCTTGACGTACTGTGACTCTGAATATTGGCAATTACAGCGGCAACTTCTTTTGCGGCCGCGCTGTAGCCGATTCTCCAGCCCGTCATAGCATAACTTTTAGAAACTCCGTTTATAACGATTGTACGATTATATATATTTTCTCCCAGAGTAGCAATACTTGTATGCTCAAGTTTACTGCTGTAAATAAATTTTTCATAAAGCTCATCGGAAATAATAAAAATATTGTGTTCCTCTGCAAAATCAGCAATCATCTGAAGTTCTTTAAGAGAGTAAACCATTCCCGAAGGATTAGAGGGAGAATTTAAAATAATAGCTTTTGTTTTATCGGATAAAGCCTCCTCAAGTCTGTCTTTTGTTACTTTAAAACAATTTTCTTTTTCTGTTTTTACTATAACCGGCTCGCCGTCCGCGAGCCTGACAATTTCGGGATAACTCACCCAATACGGCGAAGGTATAATAACTTCATCCCCGGGATTTAAAATAGCCATAAAAGCATTAAGCAAAGCCTGTTTGCTGCCGTTTGAGACAACTATCTGCTCATAGTCATAATCAAGACCATTCTCTATTCTGAGCTTATCACAAATAGCCTTTCTTAATTCCTCAATGCCCGCTCCCGGCGTATACCTTGTAAAATTATCATTTATAGCGTTAATTGCAGCTTCTTTAACATTGTCAAATGTGTAAAAATCAGGTTCGCCTGCCACAAAAACAATAATATCGTCACCGGCTGAATTCATTTTATTAGCCATCTCAAGCAAAGTCAACGTTTCAGATGGCTTTATCTGCAAAGCTCTTTTTGATAAATTCATTTTATCACCGCCTGTATGTAAAAATATTATAAAAAAGACATTACACTATAATTTTATACCATTTTTTAAATATTTGCAAGACGAAAAAGATATTTTCTTCGCATTTATAGTCAATCAACTTAAAAATAAACAAGTTCGGCGGCTGAAAATCCTTTTTG
>CAYLJL010000280.1:0-2733 GCA_964384005.1 uncultured Lachnospiraceae bacterium
TTTCTTAGTTTCGAAAGAAGTCTAATAAAGGAAACACCGCACAGAATACACTAAAAATAATTTTTCAAATTTAAAATTTCCGTTATCGTGTCATTTTTCAAGAAATAACACTGCCACTTCAATTTTTTTGAAAAATTATTTTTATTTTTTGAATTATGCGGTATTTCCTTTATTCAATTTTGTAAGCATTATTTTGAGTATTCAAAAATAAGTTTAATAATTTGTTCCACCCCGTTAGATATTTCGGCCTGTTTCATATTTTCGTAATATTTTCCCCTGTTTGAATACAAATTATTAATACTTTCCAATAAAGTTTCCGAATTCAGGTCATCCTCAAGGAGTACCTTTGAAAATCCCTGTTTTTCAAAAGACCTTGCGTTTAAAATCTGGTCGCCTCTGCTGTGTTCTTTAGAAAGGGGAATAAGCAGATTAGGCTTTTTAAGAGCAAGAAACTCGCATATAGAATTAGAGCCTGCTCTTGAGGCGATAATATCGCAAGCGGCGAAAATATTCGGAAGTTCTTCAGAAAGATACTCAAACTGACAATAGCCTTTAACATTCATAAGGTCATTTTCAATATTTCCCTTTCCGCATATGTGAACAATCTGAAATTTTTTAAGTAAAGGTGTTAAAGATTTTCTGAGCGCGCCGTTTATTTTAACCGAGCCAAGGCTTCCTCCCATAATAAGAAGAACCGGTTTATCCCCGTTAAAACCACATAATTCAAGACCGCTCTTAACGGTTCCCGAAAACAGAGAATTTCTTATAGGAGAGCCTGTTAAAATTCCTTTTTTGTCGGAAATCTTCTCAAGAGTTTCAGGGAAAGTAGTGCATACCTTTGTTGCAAAAGGCATAGCCATTTTATTAGCGAGTCCCGGAGTTATATCGGACTCATGAATTATAACGGGAACCTTGTGGAATTTAGCTCCCATAACAACAGGCACGGAAACAAATCCGCCCTTAGAAAACACAATCGACGGTTTAATCCTGGCAATAAGAGCGGATGCCTCTTTAACGCCTTTAACCACTCTGAACATATCAGAAAAATTTTTCTTGTCAAAATATCTTCTTAGTTTTCCGGAAGAAATACCATAATAGTCGATTTTAAACTTGGAAATAAGCTCCCGTTCAATACCTTCTTTCCGACCTATATAACTTATTTTAAAACCTTCCTCTTTAAGTCTTTTCAAAAGAGCGATATTCGGCGTAACATGACCCGCCGTACCTCCTCCTGTTAAAACTATGCTTTTCACAAAAGAAACCCCCTTCACAAAAACTGTTCGTCACAGAAATCAATTTTTGTAGTCAATCAACTTGAAAATGAGCAAAATAAGACAAAAGGAGTTTCAGCCGCCGGACTTGTTCATTTTCAAGTGAATTGACTATATAACTGACAATAAAAGAACAAACAGGAAATTTTTAACAAAATATAATATATTCAAGAGTTATTTAATTACTCTGCCAACGATTTGGCGCATTGCCATAAAAATCATTGTTCAATGGGAATATCGTCAACCCATTCTTCTTCTTCTTTAATTCTACCGTTTTCGTCATATAAAACGCCTTTTCCGTTGCGCAGACCCTCCCTCACCTCAACAACATAAGTTTGCAGTCCGTCGTCATAAATATCGGTTTCCGTTCCGCTGACAAAAAGGTCGCCCTCCCATACGCCATCCATTACTTTGGCGGGCACGCCGTTTTTCGCTCTTGAATATAAAATACCGGCGCCGTCTCTTTTCCCGTCATACCACTGACCGTCATAAATCTCTCCCGTTTCGAGAATCATGGCGCATCTGCCAGTACCGTCCCATTCCTCATCATAAACTATGTCTACGGTTTTCGTTCCTCCGAAATTATTCAGCTTAAAAGTAATTTTACCGTTGTCAAAAGCGCCGTCAATCCAAAAACCGTCGTAAATCTCTCCTGTTTTTCTGGTAAAAACGCCGTCGCCGTCAAAATTTCCGTTTTTCATATTTCCCTTATAAACGTCGCCATATTCATCCTCATACTCTGAATACCCGTTAAAACCTTCTTCCTCATCGGTGGTATTTTCAGACTCCGTCTCCGAGGTATTTCTTCCCTCCGTGTTTTCCTCGGTTTCTGTTTCCGAGGAAATAATAATGCTGTCATCGGCGGTTCTGTCCAGAACTCTGTTTATTACGAAAGCGATGCAAAAAATTAAAAATAAAATAATAATTCCGCCGATTGTCTTTTTTAAATCAATATTCATAAAATCCCTCCGAGTTATATATATAAAACACCGCACAATTCAAAAAATAAAAATAATTTTTAAAAAAACTTGAGTGTCAGTGTTATTTTTTTGAAAAATAACACTAAACATAAATTTTAAATTTTAAAAATTATTTTCGGTATTATATAATATATCCACAGCAATTCCATAATAAACAGATGATAAAATAAAATATTCTTTTCTATCTATAACAAAACAATAAAATAACGCGGTCGGCGAAGTATAAAAAACACGGAAATCAATCTTTGTCCTGCGAAGACGGAATAAAACTCCGGCAAAGCCTTTTTAAAGACCTGCGTTTTGCTGTTTTTTCCCGAAAATCCTGTAAACCGCTATATGCCGGAATTGCTGTAAGTTCAAAAGTCATAGGCAATTTTTCAGTAGACTTCTTTCGAAACCGCGAAATTACTCCGGTTCAACAAAAAAATATTTTAACGTGAGTTCGATGAAAAATAACAGCGAAACGGAGTTTCGCACAAGAG
>CAYLJL010000281.1:0-2705 GCA_964384005.1 uncultured Lachnospiraceae bacterium
ATAAACCCAAATATGTGGTATTATTCCGAAAATGTCACCCCGCCCGAATATAATCTTGACGCCGCTTCCGAAATAATCGAGAATTCCGGCTATACAAAGGATAATCTGAAATTTTCAATACTTGTAAATTCAGAAAATAAATCCAGATGTGAGGCGGCGTCCATAATAGCCGACAGATTAAACCAGATAGGCTTTACCGTTACCGTAAATAAACAAGACTTTGTGACATACCAGAATCTTTTAAAATCGGATAACTTTGATATGTTTATCGGCGGTGTGCGCCTTTCAAAGCTCGGAGAACTGAAGCCTTTTCTGTCAAGCGCCGCCATAACAGCGGGAATAAATTTATGCAATTACTCAAACACTCAGGTAGACGCTCTTTTGACAAAACTGGAAAATTCCGAAAACGACGAAGCTTTTAAAAATACACAGGAGGAGCTTCAGAAATTCCTGAACAGGGAAATCCCCTGCGTTGGTATTTGCTTTAAATATTCGGCTGTTTTAACAAATAAAAATATAAACGGACTTAAAAATCCGACGATAAATAATATATATAATGACATAGAAAAATGGTATATATCGGAACGCTGATTATTTTCAATTTTGTGAAAATATACAGAAGCGCGCGGCCGCATAAGGATATACTTTAAACTCGTTTACTGTATTTTTCAGCGTTTTCTCATAATAAACGGAGGTAATAAAATGGTCAGACAATGTTTTTTAACGGGAGAACTAATATTTTTCGCGGAAGAACGGGCAAAAAGACCGCAGAATTTCAAAAAGCTTCATGTCGCGTCCACACCAAGGGAGTTTTGCCCGTTCTGCCCTGAAAACAGTGCGATGACGCCAAAAGAGGTTTTTTCTACGGAAGATAAAAGAATAAGAATTGTACCTAATAAGTATCCTTTTATTTCAAAAAACGACCCGACCCATTACGGAATACACGACGTATTAATCGACACGGAAAAGCATGAGGAAAAATTATATCAATTCAGCGACAGCCATATGGCGGAAGTAATAAGAGCGATAAAAACCCGTGTGTCTGTTTTGCAGGAGGACAAGCGCACGGTATATATACAAACCTTTAAAAACGACGGAATCGACGCCGGCGCGAGTCAGTCCCATTCTCACTGGCAGATTGCCGCGCTGTCGGTTATTCCGCCGAAATATCAGGGAATACTGAACGTCCTTAATAAATATTATAATGAAAATGGAAAGTGCTATTTCTGCCGCTTAAAAGAAACATTAAAAAGCCAGATTATAGAGGAAAACAATAATTTTCTCGCCTACGTTCCCATAGACGCTAAATTCCCTTATGAAATGTACATAATGCCGAAAAATCATATTTCAAATATCGTGGATTTCAGCGATGAAGAAACCGCCGATTTGGGGAAACTTGTAAGAAACTGTGTAAAAAGACTTGCTTCACTATATGAGGGTATATCCTATAATATATGCTTTTTCAATTCTCCGAAAACTTTATCGGAAAATGATTGTTTTGAGAAATATACGCACTTTCATATACAAATAATCCCAAGAATAGGCCATATGGCGGGATTTGAGTTTTCTACGGGATGTTATATAAATTCTGTCCTGCCTGAAAAATCAGCCGAAGTTCTGAAAGGAATTGATATAAGATAATGAAAATAAAAATTGCCGTTTTAGCGGGAGGAGCTTCTTTTGAGCGGGAAATATCCCTGCTCTCCTCTGAGGAGATTGTAAAATATCTGGATAAAGAAAAATATGATGTAAATGTGATAACCGTGCCTAAAGAAAGGGATTCTTTCTGGATAAAACAGCTTACGGATTTTTCTCCCGGTCTGGTTATAAATCTTCTTCACGGGGGAGAAGGAGAAAACGGCTCCGTATCGGGTCTTTTAAACTGCCTTAACATTCCTTTTCTCGGAAACAGCGTTCTTTCGGGAGCGGTTTGTACAAATAAGAATATGTGCAAAGCGGTTTTAAAAAACAGCGGGGTTCCTGTATGTGAAGACGTTTTTATAAAAAAAGACGATAATATAACAGATTTTGAGGAAAAAATAAAA
This sequence comes from uncultured Lachnospiraceae bacterium, assembly GCA_964384005.1. GTDB lineage: Bacteria > Bacillota > Clostridia > Lachnospirales > CAG-274 > MGBC114079. The sequence goes on from CAYLJL010000281.1 coordinate 2,046, forward strand.
GAGCTTGGTTTTCCCGTAATAATAAAGCCTAATAACGGCGGCGGAAGCATAGGCGTTTCCGTCGCTGAAAATATAGACGAGGCGAAAACCTTAACCGAAAATATAATAAAAATCTATGACGACGACGTTTTAATAGAAAAATTTATATACGGAAAAGAAGTAACAATAGTCCTCGCGGGAAAAAACAATACAATAGAGGTTCTGCCTGTTCTGGATATATCCCCTGACGGCGGATTTTATGATTATAACGCAAAATATGTAAACGCCTCGGCAAAAATAGAATTTTCCACACTTCCCAAGTTTATCCGTGAGATGATTGAGGATATAGCGAAAAAGGCTTTTAAAATACTTGAATGCAGGGGGTTTTGCTGTGTGGATTTAATCGTCAGCGAGGAACAGGTATACTTTATAGAGGTAAATACAGTTCCCGGATTTACAAAACACAGTATAATTGTAAGAACATTACGGGAATTAAACGTAAACATAGGCGGCTTTCTTGACGGGCTTATAGAAGATGTTTTATAGGAAACGAATTTATTTGTTTCCTCAGCGTGTCGACAAAGTCGACACGCTTGCAGGAAATACTTGTATTTCTTGCATTTCTCAAAATCTGCGTGCCGGACTTTGTCTGGCGACTTGATTTTGTTTTGTATGAAAATT
>CAYLJL010000282.1:0-2682 GCA_964384005.1 uncultured Lachnospiraceae bacterium
GCTTGACGGTCTTGATGAACTTGAAGCTACAAAGAGATATATTCATCACTACAAGTTCCCCAGTTATTCGGTAGGCGAAACGAAACCATCAAGAGGTCCCGGCCGACGAGAGATAGGTCACGGCGCGCTGGCGGAAAGGTCGCTTGTTCCCGTTATTCCCGATGAAAGTGTATTCCCTTACGCTATAAGGCTTGTTTCTGAGGTCCTGAGTTCAAACGGTTCTACTTCTCAGGCAAGCGTATGTGGTTCCACTCTCTCCCTTATGGCGGCAGGAGTTCCTATTAAAAAGCCTGTTGCGGGTATTTCCGTTGGGCTGGTGACAGGAGAAACGGATAAGGATTTTGTTCTCCTTACTGATATTCAGGGGCTTGAGGATTTCTTCGGCGATATGGACTTTAAAGTTGCCGGTACTCACGAGGGTATTACCGCTATCCAGATGGATATTAAAATTGACGGACTTACCCCGGAAATTATTAGACAGGCGCTCTCAAGAACTCATATCGCGAGAGACTATATTATTGATGAAATTATTCTTAAAGCTATTCCGGAAGTCAGAGGAAGTCTTTCCAGATACGCTCCGAAAATTTCTTTTGTTAAAATTAATCCTGACAAAATGTCGGAGGTTATCGGTTCAAGAGGTAAAACAATTAACAGAATTATTGAGGAATCAGGCGTTGACAAGATTGATACAGAGGACGATGGAAGGATTTTCGTTTCTTCTAATGACGAGGAAAAAATCAAAAAAGCTATTAATATAATTGAGGCTATCGCAAAAGACCTTGAAAAAGGTAAAATTTATATGGGTAAAGTGACAAGAATTATGAATTTTGGCGCTTTTGTTGAGATAGCGCCCGAAAAAGAGGGTCTTGTTCATATTTCAAAGCTTGACCGGAAAAGAGTCGACAAGGTTGAGGACATTGTTAATGTCGGTGACGAGGTTTCTGTTATGTTTATCGGCGTTGATGAAAAAGGAAGGATTAATCTTTCAAGAAAAGACGCATTATAATAATTTTTTTGTAAATAATATTATAAAAAGACTTGCAGTTTTGTCTGTGAGTCTTTTTGATGTTGGAGGATATTTTATGGTTGAGGTTGTTAAGCTTGATAACGGAATTATTGTTGTTATGGAAAAAATGCCGTCTGTAAGAAGTGTTTCTTTTGGGATTTTTGTTAAAAGCGGCTCAAGAAATGAAAATAATAAAACAAACGGTATATCTCATTTTATTGAACATTTAATGTTTAAAGGAACAAAAAACAGAACCGCCAGACAAATTGCCGACGATGTGGATTCGGTGGGCGGACAGATTAACGCCTATACTACAAAGGAGTATACCTGCTATTATACAAAAACTCTTGACACACATTTTGACGTGGCTTTGGATGTTTTGGCGGATATGTATTTTAACTCTCTTTTTTCAGACGAAGATATTCTGAAAGAAAGAAACGTCATTATTGAGGAAATAAATATGTATGAGGATACTCCTGAAGAGGTCGGATATGATATTCTTCAGGGGGAAATGTGGAAAGGTAATCCTCTTGCTTTTCCGATTCTCGGCACGGAAAAAACTATTTCCGGATTTGACAGCTCAGTTATAAAAAACTATTATAAGGAGCATTATCGTACCGATAATACTGTTCTTTCCGTGGCTGGTAATTTTGAGAAAGACAAGGTTATTGATGAAATAAAAAAATATTTCGGAAAATTTAAAAGTCTTGATAAAGAGATTATTTTAAAAAACAGTGTTTATGAAAAACCGATATACTTTAAAAGCGACGTAAAAAAAGAAAAGGATATTGAGCAACTTCATTTAACTATATGCTTTCCCGGTGTAAAAATCGGTTCGGACGAGTCTTATTCACTGGCTGCCGTTAATACGGTTTTCGGCGGGGGAATGAGTTCAAGGCTTTTTCAGAGAATAAGAGAGGAAAAAGGACTTGTATATACAGTTTATTCATTTTCCTCAAATTTCAGCGATTCGGGAATCTTTGGAATTTATGCCGCTCTTACTCCCAATCATTTTAATCAGGTATACGAACTTATTTTAACTGAAATTTCGGAATTGAAAAAAGAAAAAATAACAAAAGAACAACTTGCTAAAACAAAAGAACAACTTAAAAGCAACTTTATTTTAAGTCTTGAGAATTCATCGTCCCGGTCGTCAAACATAGGACGAAGTATGCTTCTTTTAAATAAGATTAATGAAGTTGACGATATAATTGAAAAGGTAGACGGCGTAAGCCTTGAAAATGTTGAAGGTATTATCGAAAAAATTTTTGATTTGAAAAATATGAGTATTTCACTTGTCGGACGAAATGTTGATAAATTATGAATATAGCTTGTTTTTGATTTTTGCGGAAACGTCGATGACTTTTTATTCGGCGTTTCTTTAGTTTACGCAAATCAATTTTCGAAACAGCGAAACGGAGTTTCGCATAAAAGTTTAGGTCAAGCCTTTGGGTCAGTGCTTTTGCTTCGCAAAAGTCGGCTTCGCCGCCCGCACTTCTTTGCGGCACTAAAAGGCTTGCGGGTTTGGGCAGAGCCCAAGGTTTTTTACGCTTCAAGAGCATTTTTGGAGGTTTGGAACCTTGGCTGGAAGGCTGGCAGCAAAGTGCAGCTTTGCGACCAGCCTTTTTGCTTATGTTTAGTCAGTCAGCATAGGCAGCTGACTATGCTCTCCTTCC
>CAYLJL010000283.1:0-2657 GCA_964384005.1 uncultured Lachnospiraceae bacterium
CGCTGAAGGGCGGATATAAAATCCGCCCTTATAACCCGCATTACCTTGATTTGCTTTCTATTTCTTTTTTTATTTCTTCAATAAATATCTCAAGCTTTTTAGCGCCTAAATCCTCTCCTCTGCTCTTAACGGCAACTTCTCCGCTTTCCGCCTCTTTTTCGCCTACAACAAGAAGATAAGGTATTCTCTGAAGTCTTGCCTCTCTTATTTTGTAGCCTATTTTTTCGGCTCTGTAATCCGCCTGAACTCTTATCCCGTTTTCCTTTAAAGTTTTAACAACTTTTTCGGCATAAGTGTGGAACTTCTCGGAAATGGGCAGAACCGTCGCCTGAACGGGAGTAAGCCATGTCGGGAAATTACCCGCGAAATGCTCCGTTAAAATACCGATAAATCTTTCAATAGAGCCAAATACAACCCTATGAATCATAATAGGCCTGTGTTTTTCGTTATCGGCGCCCACATATTCGGCGTTAAATCTGAGGGGAAGCTGAAAATCAAGCTGAATGGTACCGCACTGCCATGTTCTTCCAAGACAGTCCTCAAGGTGGAAATCAATTTTAGGGCCGTAAAAAGCGCCGTCGCCCTCATTAACGACATAAGACATACCCATATCGTCTAAAGCCGCCCTTAGACCGTTTGTAGCAACCTCCCAGTCCTCGTCGCTTCCCATACTGTTCTCCGGTCTTGTGGAAAGTTCCACATGATATTTAAACCCAAACAGACTATAAACCTCGTCAATAATACGAACAACGCCTTTAATTTCATCTTTAATTTGTTCGGGAGTCATATAAATATGAGCGTCGTCCTGATTAAAACATCTTACGCGCATAAGTCCGTGAAGCTGACCGGATTTTTCATGACGGTGTACAAGTCCGATTTCTCCCATTCTGATAGGCAAATCTCTGTAAGAATGCTGAGATGATTTATAAACTAAAAGTCCGCCGGGGCAGTTCATCGGCTTAATAGCGAAATCCTCCTCATCAATTACCGTTGTATACATATTGTTTTTATAATGGTCCCAATGACCGGAGGTTTCCCAAAGCTGCCTGTTAAGCATTACAGGCGTTGAAATCTCAACATAACCCTCTCTTTCGTGAATTTCTCTCCAGAAATTAAGCAGAGTATTTTTAAGAACCATACCCTTTGGAAGGAAAAAGGGGAATCCGGGGCCTTCGTCCATAAAAGTAAATAATCCCAGTTCTTTTCCGATTTTTCTGTGGTCGCGTTTTTTAGCCTCCTCAATTCTTTCAAGATACAATTTAAGGTCCTCGCTTTTTGTAAAAGCGGTTCCGTAAATTCTTGTAAGCATTTTGTTTTTCTCGTTGCCTCTCCAGTAAGCGCCGGCGACAGAAGTAAGCTTAAACGCCTTAACAGCCTTTGTCGATGTAAGATGAGGGCCTGCGCAAAGGTCGGTAAAATCTCCCTGCTTGTAAAAAGAAATAACGGCGTCTTCCGGCAAATCGTTTATAAGTTCCACCTTATAAGGCTCGTCCGCATCTTCCATAAATTTAACGGCTTCATCTCTTGGAAGTTCAAATCTTTCAATTTTAATATTTTCCTTAACAATCTTTTTCATTTCCCTCTCAATTTCTTCCAGTTCATCGGGAGTAAAAGGCTCTCTGTCAAAATCATAGTAAAATCCCTCGTCTGTCGAGGGTCCTATGGCAAGTTTAGCCTGAGGATAAAGGCGTTTAACCGCCTGAGCGAGAATATGAGAAGCTGTATGGCGAAAAGCTCTTTTTCCCTCAGGGCTGTCAAAGGTTAGTATATTAAGTTCACAATCATCGCAAACGGCTGTCCTGATGTCCACAACGTCGCCGTTTAAAAGCCCGGCGCAAGTATTTCTGGCAAGTCCCTCGCTGATATCTCTGGCAATATCAATAACAGTTGTACCCTTTTCATATTGTTTAGATGTTCCGTCTTTCAGTTTTACATTAATCATAGAATTTACCTCCAAAATAAAAAATAAAAAAACCCTTTTCCTTTAAGAAATACCTGTTAAATTAACTAATGAGTATTTCCCTGAAAGGAAAAGGGACGAAAAAAATCGTGGTTCCACCCAAATTCGGCTAAAAAGCCCTTAAAAGCCATTAACGCTGACAAAACGTACTTTATTAGAGTCGCTCAAAGGTGGTTTCAATTAAAAGCACCGGTAAAACGTTTTCAGCCAAGACGTTTCTCTCTGAAAGCGCATTTAAAAAAACAGATACGCCTATACGGGGTGTCCAATTAATTTACTTGTCCTTATCATAGTTTTTAACAAATATAGAAAACACTGATTTAAAAATTCTGAAAATTGCTATAATTAGTGTTTTCTATATTATAAACATTTATTTATTTTCTGTCAAGGAAAATTTTATTATGCTCACGGAAATCAATTTTTGAAATTTTTAGTTCTTCCCTCATATTCAGTAATATATCCGGTTTTATCAAGTAATATTTGTGAAATCCTCAAAGCGTACCACGTCAGTATAATCTTTTGGATTTATCCATCCTTTTGCGCTGTCGTTTAAGTCATTAACAGGTTTTGAAATCTCAAGACTCATTGTTGTTTTCATTCCGCCGATACTCGTAGTAATCACAAGAACTCTTGAACCATCAGGCTTTACAACTATCTCAGAATATGTTTTGTCATCTTCCTACGGTGTAGCTATCTC
>CAYLJL010000284.1:0-2636 GCA_964384005.1 uncultured Lachnospiraceae bacterium
AGGGGATGGGCTAGCTCTGTTAATGTTGGATGGGGAAGGTTTATCTTTTCATTAGGTGAGTGCGGTCCTGCGTTTTCTTTTAATTTGGGAAAAATCTTTTTAATTGTTGAGATTACTTTTGACGGTCTTTTTTCTTTTCCGTCACTTTCCGTTATATAACTAAGATATAATTTATCTGTAGGTTTTGAAAACATTTTATACAAAAGAAAGTTCTCCTGTGAAATCTGCAAAAAAGAGGTTGGCGCCAACTCAATTCCTTTTGATGTTAAATAATTTTTGTCGTCATCTGAAAAAATCTCGTCGTCTTTTGAAATCGCCGGAATAACCCCATCGTTTACAGTAAGTATAAAAAGTATTTTTATGCCGGAAAGACGGGTCCTTTTTAAATCGCCTATGATTACTTCGTCCTGAGTCTGGGGGAGGTGTCCCGTTTTACATGATTTTATACCCGAATTCAAGATTTTTGAGTATTCCGCGATATTAACCTCTTGTTCTCCTAAAATTTCAACTATTTTATCCAACAGCTCCATTAATATTTTATATACCTGAAAACATTCGGGTGATTCTTTGTAATCTAAAATTTCTTCTAAATGAAGGGATTCTAAAAAATTATACAATCTTAATGATATTTCTTTTATTTTATATTTTCTCCCTGATTTTATATAATCGGTAAACGGTTTTAAACATTCTATAAAACAGTCCTTTAAATAATTTATATCGTCCTCGTTGAAATTGGGATTTGTAAAGCCGTATTCCCATTTTGGGACAAACCAGCTTTTTCCTTTTATTCCGCATTCAAGTACATAGTTTTCTAAAATACTTACATCAAGCGATTCAAGCGGAGTCAAATAAGTTTTTAAAAATCTGAATACAGGTTCATAAGCCCAGTTTGACGTGAATATGTCGAAAAAGGAACACACAAGTTCGGTTATTCTGTTTGATGTTATATCTTTTTTTGTATCTATGAAATTCGGAATATTATATTGAGAAAATGTACTTTTAATTACATCAGCATACTCACTGTCTCCTAAAATAACAGCTATATCTTTATATCTGTAATTATTATCACGCACAAGAGAAAGTATATTTGTACAAAGCGCGTTTACCTCGGAATATTTACTTTTTGTCTGTATGATTTTTATATTTTTTATTTTTTCCGTATATACCTCTTTTTTTAAATTAAGATAATTTTTACTTAAATGCGAAAGTTCAGGATTTTTATCCTGCCTTAAATTATTTTTCATATATGTATGATGTAAAAATACTGCGTTTGCTTCTTTTGCCGAGATATTTAATTTATTTATTGTTTTTTTTGTTTCATAAAAAGGGTCATAGTCATTTAATTTTTTATATTCAAGTTTTTTTGAATCTAAACAAAAGGTTATATTGACTCCTACGGCATATTTAAAAAGCTCTTTTAATACTTTAAATTCCTGCGGTGTAAAGCCGTTGAACTCATCTATCCATATTTCGGAATTTTTTATTAAAGAGGAATCTTTGATTTTTTCAGAAAGTATATCGAGGGTTTCATCGGCGGATATATATTCTTTTTTCAGGTATGCTGTGTATTCTTTGTATATGAGTATTAAATCTTTCATTTTCTCGTAAAGATTTGGTTTTTCCTTTAAGTTTTCAAGCTTTTTCTCAAGTTCGGAAACAGATATGTCATATGTGAAAAATTCTGTTATGGACTTACTGACATTTTCTAAAAAACCATCTTTATCTATTGATTTTTTAAAATAAGAAAGCTTTTTATTGTTTTCATACGTTATTTTTCTGATAAGCATCAATTTTCCTATATCATTAAGTGTTTTTGACGAGGTTGTTCCGATTTCGGAAAAAAGAGTATGGGCAAGCCGTTTGAAGCTCAATATATTAATGTTTAAAATAACTTTGTTATGAAATTTATTTACAAGTTTTTTTTCAGACTGAAGCGTAAACTGCTCAGGAACAATGTATATTATGTTTTTATCTTTTATTTTTGATTTTTCATAAATTTCCTCAATACATAAATTTGATTTCCCGGAACCGGAGTTACCATATATATACCGTATATTCATTTTTTCACCAACCTTATTTGAGTAGAGTTTTATAGTCAATTAACCTGAAAAGAAACAAAATGAGGCGTGACAGAAATTATTCTTGCAAGGTATCGGGGAGAAAGTACAGTCGTAGCGCTATGCCGACCAATGGAATATAAGCAAAAATAGTTTTCAGCCGATAAACTTATTTATTTTTAAGTTGACTGACTATGCTTTATATAAAATATTATAATTGTATGGTGTTGCTTATATTATTCTATCATATTTTTTATAAAATGATAATACTTATATATTAAATAATATTATTTTTTCGGAGGTTATTTTATGGGAAGCAAATTTGTGGTTATAAAGCTCAGAGAGGTTTTAAAAAAGTTTATACTTACGGTAATAGGATTTGCAATAATCGGAGGCATTTTATATTTTTGTATTCATGAAAGCGGCGAAGAAGCTCGATATAATCCGGGTACATATTCTTCCGAAATTATATTACATAATAATCCTGTTTCTGTTATGGTTACGGTTTCAGAGAATGAAATTACAGATATTGAACTTTTGAATATGGGAGAAACTCAAGCCGTTTTTTATCCTTTATTT
>CAYLJL010000285.1:0-2593 GCA_964384005.1 uncultured Lachnospiraceae bacterium
GTGTGTTTACAAGCTTTGCCCTGTGCTCTCCCCAAATTCTCTCGCTAAAATTTTTACCGTCGGCGCTCCAGGGTTTTGAAATAACTCTTTTCAGAGTGTCCGTATCAACAGCGGCAAAATTCGCTCCTATACCGGTTCCTTTGGCGATTTCATAAGCGGTATGGTACATACTATCCTTATATATATTTTCAATAAGCAACCCCGTATTATTATCAAAACTGCTGTAAAGACTTTCTATATGCTGTCTGCACTGTAGTTTTAACGCCTCCAGACGGCTTATATGTACTCTCGCGCTTGCGTTTTCAAGTTCTTTGGACCAATCAGCTGAAATTCCGTTTTCCCTGCCTCGTTTTATGTATTCCTTCACGTCCCATTTAAGTTCGGCAAGTTCTTTTTTATTAAGAACTCTCCTTGCCTCGGCGCTTGTTATTCCGTTATTGACTGCAAAACGCTGATACCATAAAGCTATTTCTTTTTCAATATCTTTTTCAGCCTGCCGAAAAATTCTTTCAACCTCAATTATGTAATCGTCAGATGGTTTTAAAAGATTTTTTTGATTTTTCTCAAATCTTTTCCGCCAGTACTCTATATTTCTACTTTTCGGCACTTTCACCGCCTGCCCCCGTATCTCTTATATGATTATGTTTAAAATCTTCCCCATAATCTTTAACTTCATTTATCGGAATCTGTTCTTCCCTCTGTTTTTTCAGTTTCTCAATCTCCCCTTTTACGTCTGTAACCCACGGGTGCATTGATACAACCGTTTCATCGGAAATAATGTCAAGGGAGGATTTACAGTTATTAATAACGTCCGTTTCGTTTATCAGTCTGTCACGGTTAAAGATAACCTCGACTTTTTCATTTTTGAAGTCACCTTTTCCGGTATTGGAAAGATATGTATTGACAAACCAAATCAATTCCTCAAACGCCGCTTTAAATTCCGTTTCCATTCCGTCAGCGTCAAGGTCTATATCGTTATACATACTCATTAGATTCATCTGATTAGGATTATTGCTCATTCTCTCGTCTCTCGCGTCATATCCCCTTGCGTTTTCGACTATAGCTTTTTTAAGCATATCGCATATGACAATATAATTATCGCTGTTTACGTCTATTTTTAATGATTCAATTCCGCCTTTAACATCTCCGTCATAACGAACTTTCACCGCGCCGAAAGTTGTAAGGTTTTTTCTGAACTCTCCTAAATCCGTACCGTCATAGTTCTTCAAAACAAGTACAGTATTCCTCGCGTCTTCCTGCATATTATTTAAAAAATCGCTTCTGACGGCGTTCAAAGCGTCCTGCAAGCTTTTTACTCTTTTAATAAGCGGTATTTCCTTACTGTTTTGTTTAAATGGAATTACAGGTATTCTTTCCCAGTTAAAATTCTCGCCTTTGTTGGTTGTCAAATATGTTTCTGTTGGTTTTTCAACATCTTCAATAAGTCTCAACCCATCAAGAACATATCTTTGTATTCCCTCGTCTGTATATACCTCAACTTTTGTTATTACAACTTCTTTTTCTCCCTCATAACTGTCAATATTATAAATACGTACAACAAAGTCAAGTTCGGTATGCTCTGAATCTTTCCAAAATGGGAGTACCTCATAAGGCTTAAATCTTTTAAACGCAAGTTCGCCTTTATTATCACAATAAACATAAAGCCAAGCGATACCGCCGTTTAAACAGTCCTCACCGATACCTTTTAAAGTCCTTTGAAATTTACTGCCAAATATTTTTATAAGTTCGTCAATATATTTTTCATTCTTACCCGAAAATGTAATCTGTTTGGAAAAAATATAATTATTTTTTTGGTCTACCATTTTACCATATTGATTGTCAACAAGTTTGTTATTAGGCAAATTATCTACTGTCTTAATTTTACCACCCTCGCCTATAACGGTTCTTTTTCTTTTCAAAATATCGTGGTCGCCCATAAAATAAGCCTCACCCGTTATCATATCCGCTCTTACGGGAGAAGCTAAAAATTTTTGTATTTCCTTTTCTAATAAACGCTCATTAGACATTATTGTATTCGCGTCTCTGTTTATAATAGCGTTTACCCTTATGGTTTCACTGTTATACCCGCTTAAAAACACTGTAAATTCCTCCTAAGCAAAACTAAAGGCGTCGCCCCTGCTGAAATCCTCCAGAGCGTACCGCATAGCGTCAAGCAAATGGTTAAAATCGTCAACAGGCCTGTTTATTTTATTCCCAAACTTGTCCTCGTCCCACATATAATTACTTATCTCCGTCATAAAATTAACGCATTTTGGGTGAATAAAAATTTTAAATCCCTGTATATACTGAATACCGTTATTAATACTGTCTTTGCCCTTTCTCGCCTTTTTAATTCTGTAAAGCCCTAATTCCCTTAATTCGTCTATAGACTTCGGCTCGGCGCTGTCGGCGACTATTTTTTCTTTGGCATAGCCCTTCCTTGTTACTTCCTCATAAATTTTTCGGTTCGTCATAGCTTTTCCATAAATCTCGTCAAAGACATATATCTCTTTCGCCGCCTCATCAACAAGACCGCAAAACAGCGCCGTCGGGTCGTTTGTATATCCAAAGTCCAGACCAAAAGCAGACTTTA
>CAYLJL010000286.1:0-2585 GCA_964384005.1 uncultured Lachnospiraceae bacterium
CGTCAATTTCCCTGTTAAAAACATCAGCTTCCTCTATAGCCTTTGAAAGGTTTTCAGCAGCCTCTTCCTGTTCTGTCATAATTTTAAGATTTATGACAGACTTAAAAGTATTCGTCGCGTTTTTAAGCGTGGATATAGCGTTTTCAATATCCTGTTTGAGGGCTTTCTCGTCAGTATATACAATATAAGCGTTATTTATGGCGTTTTCATATGTATCAACATCCTCTTTTGTTGCCCATTTTCCTCCGTTCGCGACGTCTTTTCCATCTTCTGAAACAGTTACTGCGGCTATTTCTTTTCTGGCCTGGTCTATAGCAGATTCAAGCGATGCCAAAAGGTCACTTACGGTATTTTTTGAAGAGCTTCCTCCGCCGCCTCCTCCGTTTCCGCCATTTGATTTATATACAGCCAGTGAGCTGTCTTCGGAAGACGTATTGGTTTTTGCCACTGAAACACCTGAAGCAATCTTAATTCCAGAAGCATTCGTGTCAAGAGTGTTTACATTTCCGTTTCCATTTATGGCTACTGTTGAATTTGCTGTTATTTTATCTACAGTAATGTCTTTTTCTATGTTTATTATTGACCCGCTTGCGGAATCCTTTACTGTAATATTGTCAGCGTCCGCGTATATATCAACCTCGGATTTTTTAGCAAGCTCTATACTGTTCGCTTTTACGCCTATTAATACTTTGTCAGCGCCGTCTACGGTTATTTTTTTCAAAGCTGTTTTAAGATTATCGGCTTCAAGAGTGCAGTCTTTTTTCAGCGTTACCTCCTCAGCGCTTGTTGTTCCTCCGAAAGAAATTTTCGCGTTTTTAACGTTTACTATAATTTTTCCTTTTACTATAGTGTCGCTGAGCACAACACTTGTATCAGCGTTTATTTTTAAATCTCCGTTTATTACGGTTCCGGTAAGTATAACACGCTCAGTAGTTCCCGCGGCGACAGTTACGCTTCCGTCCACAACAGTGTTTTCAAGAGAGTTGTTTTCATTATTTAATATTATGTCGCTATCACTCGTATTATCAGAATTTTCCGTATTATCGCCGATATTGTTTTTTATACCTATAAATCTTATGCTTTCAAGGAGAACAATCGCCTCGGCTCTTGTAAGATTCTCATTTGGTCTGAAAGTCTGGTCAGAACCGTATTCAACACAGCCATTTACAGCTATGGCGTTTACTGAGGATTTGGCCCACCATGGTATGTAAGCGGAATCAGCGAACACAGCCGTTTCATCAGTGGAAATGCCTGCCGCGCTTGCCATAAACACAGCAGCCTGCGCTCTTGAAACAGCATTTTTCGGCTTAAAGCTTCCATCTCCAAAGCCATTTATATAGCCAGCCTCTGATGCTACCATAATAGCGTTGTAATACCAGTCATCCGGATTAACATCAGTAAACTGTACTGAACCTGCTGTATTAAATCCGAAAACTCTATTTATCATTGACACAAATTCCGCTCTGGTTATAAAATTATCAGGTTTAATTGTTCCGTCTGGAAATCCGCTTATAAGTCCTTTTTCTTTCCAATCTGTAATTATGTTTGCCGCCCAGTGACCACTAAGGTCAATACTTTCAGCGGCAAAACTTATGCTGGGAATCGTTGAAACTGTCATCATCGTTGCCATAGCCACAGGAATTGACGCTTTAATCATTTTGTTTTTTCCCATATCAATCTCTCCTTTTCAAAATGTTTGTAAACAAAATTTAATATTATAGTAATATTATAACATTCAAGTTTTACAATGTCCAGTATTTCTCATAAAAATTTACTACATTTTTGAAGAGATATATTTATTGATATACTAATTGTGTAAACACACCCCAGCTTCTTCCGCCAAATCAAACAAAGCGTTTTTTACAATAGGCTTCCTCGGAAACTGAAATTAAGATTCAAAATTAATAATGCCACAAATCAAATTTAATCTCAGCAAATGACGCTTTCTGCGATTTCTATAATTGTATTTCATGATTTTAAATACTTTTATTTTAGCATTAATATTTTCGATTAAAATGCGTTCACGTGAAATACGTCTGTTCTCTCTTCTTTCATCATCTGTCAATTTTTTGCCTTTTGGTTTTTTCTTTGGTGTTTCACTGTTATGATGATACGTACATATGCCTTGATAGCCGCTGTCTGCCTGTTCTTTTATACTGCTTAGTACACGGCTGCCTATAGTATTTTTATAAAGTTTAAAATCATGAGTTTTTCCGCAATCTTCGGCAGTACATATGATTTTTCTGCTTGCTTTACTGACTATAATCTGTGCCTTTATTGTATGTCGTTTCTTTTTTCCGGAATACCATTTTTTCTGTTTTTTTCAGGACGTTCTATCGGACATTCTGTTACATCAACAATAATAACTTCTATGCTGTTATCTTCAATAAGTGCCTTTTTACCCGGAAGAGAAAATCTTCCGTCTTTAATTAAAGTATCTTCAACCCATTTGATTATATCATTTACAGTTGCTTCGCCGACCTCAAACTCAAATGCCAATTCTTTTTGAGTGATATACGAGCGTAAATATTTTAACGTGAGTTCGATAAAATAAAAATCCATAAGTTTTCCTAAAATGGTATAAT
>CAYLJL010000287.1:0-2577 GCA_964384005.1 uncultured Lachnospiraceae bacterium
AATAAAATATTTTTCTTCGTATACCGGAACTGCTGTAAGAAAAAACTTCAAGTCAGTATTTTCTAAAAAATAAACTTCGGAAGGAGCAAAATAATATGCAATATGAATTAAAAGATAACAATATAATTAATTTGAAAGGAAAAATACTTTCCGAATGCAAGTTTGACCATGAAGTATATGATGAAAGTTTTTATACTTTTTTTGTAGAAACAAATCGTCTGAGTGATTCGGTTGATATACTTCCGGTAACAATATCCAAAAAGCTTATAGATTCAAATCTTCTGAGAATAGGAAATTATGTTGAAATTTCAGGGCAAATTCGCTCATACAACGGTTTTTATGATAACAAAAATAAGCTTATTTTAACGGTTTTTGTACGTGATATAAAACAATTATCAGAAACAGAGCCGCAAAATAAAAACCCAAATCAAGTTACTTTAAACGGATATATATGTAAGAAACCTATATATAGGACAACTCCGTTCGGAAGGGAAATTACAGACATTCTTCTTGCGGTAAACCGAGCTTATAACAAATCCGATTATATACCTTGTATATCATGGGGAAGAAACGCAATATTCGCAAATAAACTGAACATAGGAGAAAATTTATTGATTTCAGGAAGAATGCAAAGCCGAATATATCAAAAAAAGCTTGAAAACGGCGAAGTTGAAGAAAAAACTGCTTATGAGGTTTCAATATCAAAATTAGAAGTTCTTTCTAAAAAACATAATATTAATGAATAAAAAATACATAGACTTAAATAATAAAACGAAAATCGTATTTTTATTTTATATAAAAGCCTCAACTGAATATAAATATTAAAAAAATATTTAAAATGGTTATTACAGCATAATTCAGGTAAAACTCTGGAATTGCTGTGATTTTAAAAAATTATTATTTATAGCGAAACAATAAAAGAATGCTCAGAGAAATTTCAATATAACCTGATGTATTAAGGAATTCTTTTATTGTTTCGCACTAAAAATTCTGTTACTTGCTATATATATACCTTTAAATAATAGTTACATCAGGCAATTTATCAAAGCTTTTCTGCAAATCCTCATCTGTAGGAATATAGTCTGACATTTCATTGTCATTAAATTTCTGATACGCTACTAAATCAAAATAACCTGTTCCTGTAAGTCCGAAAAGTATTGTTTTTTCTTCGCCCGTTTCTTTGCATCTCAACGCCTCGTCGATAGCCACCTTAATCGCATGACTGCTTTCGGGAGCGGGTAAAATACCTTCTACTTTCGCAAATTTTTGCGCCGCCTCAAATACCGCGGTTTGTTCAACTGAAACTGCTTTCATAAAACCGTCATGATAAAGCTGTGAGAGTGTCGAACTCATACCATGATAACGCAGACCGCCGGCGTGATTTGCAGAAGGGATAAAATTACTACCCAATGTATACATTTTTGAGAGAGGGCAAACCATACCCGTGTCACAAAAATCATAGGCAAACTTTCCTCTTGTAAAACTCGGACAGGAAGCAGGTTCTACGGCGATAAAATCATAATCGGCAACACCTTTTAACTTCTCTCCCATAAACGGAGCGATAAGTCCGCCAAGATTTGAGCCGCCGCCGGCACATCCGATTATAATGTCAGGTTTTATATTATATTTATCCATAGCTACTTTTGTCTCAAGTCCAATAATGGATTGATGTAAAAGTACCTGATTTAACACACTGCCAAGTACATATCGATAGCCTTCGTTTGTAGTAGCAACCTCAACAGCTTCAGAAATAGCGCAGCCTAAACTTCCGCCTGTATTCGGATGTTCCTCCAAAATTTTTTTCCCGATACTGGTAGTATCAGACGGAGAAGGAGTAACGCTCGCTCCATAAGTACGCATAACTTCACGCCTGAAAGGTTTTTGCTCATAAGATACCTTAACCATATATACCTTGCAATCAAGTTCAAAATATGAGCAAGCCATAGATAAAGCGGTTCCCCATTGTCCAGCTCCCGTTTCAGTTGTAACGCCCTTTAACCCCTGTTTTTTGGCATAATAAGCCTGAGCTATCGCTGAATTTAATTTATGGCTTCCGCTTGTATTATTACCCTCAAATTTATAATAAATTTTTGCCGGAGTCTGCAATTTTTCCTCAAGGCAATACGCGCGGACCAACGGAGAGGGACGATACATTTTATAAAATTTAAGAATTTCTTCGGGAATGTCAAAAAAGGCATCCGCATCATTTAATTCCTGAAATACAAGCTCTTTACAGAAAACAGCTTCCAGTTCCTCGGCAGTCATAGGTTTTAATGTTCCTGGATTTAAAAGGGGAACCGGTTTATTTTTCATATCCGCACGTATATTATACCATTGTTTTGGCATTTCGTTTTCCTCAAGATATATTTTATAAGGTATTTCTTTATTCATTGTATTCACCTTTCTTATACATAATTTTTTATATTACTATCATTTTTATGATGACCCGACGCCATCTTTCTAAAGTTTTTCGATATAGTCATAAAACGACGGAAAAGAAATAGTTACACTATCAGCATTATTAATTATTGTTTTGCCATTAGCTTTTAAAGCCGCAACAGCTAAACTCATAGCTAC
>CAYLJL010000288.1:0-2572 GCA_964384005.1 uncultured Lachnospiraceae bacterium
TTATTCTTCAAAAAATTCATATTTTTTTATAATTTTAACTTTTTCGACAGTCTGACACCTGTTCTTATCAGAACAGGTGTTTTTTTGCACAGCGCTTTTGAATACACTGAACACGTAAGCTGCAAGCTTTACTACCAGCCGTTTGGTACAGCCAAAGAGCTGAACAGGCTTGCGGAGGTTTTGAGGTAAGCCTCCGGGGGCTTTCGCATTAATAAATTTGATTGCTGTAAATCGGCGTTTTCCTATTTATAATTGTTATTTTGAAGAACGTTTCTTGTTCTTTCAATAAGGTTATTGATTTTTCCGGAAAGTTCTGTAACATTTGTCATTGAATCATTTATGCGCATACCATTTTCAGAAGTATTTTTAACGTCTTTTATCGTACTTTCAACAACATCCATAAGCTCTTTTATTCTTTCAATAAAATTATCTATAACCTTATTTATGTAAACAATAGATTCATTTATGTTTTTATTGTTGCTCGTCGCGTTCTGGACCGATTTACGGGAATTTTCCGACAGTTCACGTATATTGTTCGCTATAACAGAAAAACCTTTGCCAAGTTCCCCCGCCCTCGCCGCCTCAATAGACGCGTTAAAAGAGAGAAGATTAATATTTTGAGAAATCTGCTCAACATCGTCAGTAACTTTTTTATAATTTCTCACATCTTTTTTAATTCCGTCAATATTTGAATAAATATCGCCTACAAGGTCTCCAAGTTCTTTCATATACTCGTTTACAATAGTCATATCCTCGACATTTTTTTTACCAAGTATACTTATATTTTCCGATTCTTTAGTCGTGTCAGCCACACTCTTGATAAGCACCGCGAACATATTTTTCAGTTCTTCCATTATGTCAATAACCGTTTTATTGACTCTCTCAATTTGTATACTTTCTTTTTTTATTTTTCCCATTATGTATTGGTGACAATTATCGGGGGTGTTTATCCCCATAGCTATAGCCGCCGCCATTTCCCTGCATGACATAAATCCGCAGGCATGACAGTCAAAATTCTTTTCAATAGTTGTTTTTTTATCTAAAATGGCAAAAGCGTCTTGGATTTCTTTTTCCGACACAACCCTTGATTCTATATATTTGGAATTATATTCTCTGAGAAAATCTTTTAATCTTAATTTTTCGTCAAATTCCCTGAACTGCATATCCTCTGTCATATCGCCGTTATCTTCAGTCTGAACAGTATCGTTTCTCGCTTTAACAGTATAATTTTTAACATCTCTCATAATAGCTTCCATTTTAAACGGTTTATAACTCTGTCCTATGGCTGGTCCGTCGTTACAGCCGAATTCACAATTAAGAACGTCAAAAACTGTAGGAATATTTTGTTTATCCTCTTTTGCGTAATCATCAATTTCTCTGTATACTTTTCTAACTCCTTCGGAATTTAACACATGAACATCCGGAGCGTGCAAAAGTATATTTTCTTTAAGTCCGCCCGGTTTTGGATAAATCGAGCCTACAAATCCGGGTGTTCCGTCAAACTCAAATTCACTGTAAATCTTTATTTTTGGAAGATCAACATTATTTTTCTCAAAATATTCTTTAAGATGCTTGAATGTAACATTATAATCTATGTATCCCGTCTGCTCAAATTCCTCTTTCTTTGCTATACATGGTGAAAAAGCGGCAATTTTACAGGTTTTATCTAAATATTTCCTTATATACACCGCAAGACAAAGCATCGGGCTGTGGACAGGCGAAAGACTTCTTATAAGCTCGGGCTTATGCTGTACTATATAATTAACTATTGCCGCGCATGGCTGTGAAATAATTTTCTTTCCTTTGTTTTCATTAAGATATTTAATATGGGCCCACGTACATATATCGGCGCCTAAAGAAACGTCATAGATTTCTTTAATTCCTTTATTCCTGAACCACTGCAAAACATGACGCCAGTTTCCGTCAAAGGCTATTTTTATAGCCGGAGCCGTTATAATAATTATATCCTTGCCGTTTAGCACATCATTAATAAATCTCTCTGTGTCATCTCTGTAAAATCTCGCCTTATGAGTACAGGCTTTTATACAAGCACCACATTTAATACATTTGTCACTGTCTATATCAATTACCATATTCCCATTATGGTCATATTCAGCGACATTTGTTCCCGGTGTGGGACATACTCTCACACATGAATTGCATCCGACACACTTATCTAAATCAATGCCAATAATATTCATGATACTACATCCTTTCATAAATTAATTTGTAAAGTAATTTTAAATTAAAATATTGTGCGTTAAAACTTTCGTTATGGAACTATTGATTAAATTAAAAAAACATCATGCAATTCAAAACTAAAAATAATTCTGGTATTTCCTGAAAACAATTTACGAAATGACTTTTAATCATAATCATATATCGCCCTGCAAAAAGGAACCTTCCTTACGTCTGTTAAACGGATTTATAAATCAATCAAAATTTACTTATAATATAATAATACTAAATATAGACGAATTTAACAATATATTTTTTTTACTTTTTATAAAAAAATTATACTTAATTATGTTTTAAAATTAAATTTCAATAAATTATGTTTTAAAATTTTATA
>CAYLJL010000289.1:0-2558 GCA_964384005.1 uncultured Lachnospiraceae bacterium
ACCCGGGCGGCGCTCCTATTAAACTTGAAACAGAATGTTTTTCCTGATATTCGCTCATATCAAAACGAATTAACTCTATTCCCAGATGCTGCGCAAGCTTTTTTG
This sequence comes from uncultured Lachnospiraceae bacterium, assembly GCA_964384005.1. Taxonomy (GTDB): domain Bacteria; phylum Bacillota; class Clostridia; order Lachnospirales; family CAG-274; genus MGBC114079. Next base: position 106 of record CAYLJL010000289.1, read on the forward strand.
AAATTTCGGTTTTTCCGACGCCTGTCGGGCCGACGAACATAAGAGACGCGATTGGTTTTTCCTCGTTTTTCAGGCCTGATTTAGCGAATTTAACAGCGTTTACCACGCTTTCAACAGCGCCGTCTTGTCCAAAAATTTCTTTTTTAAGTACCTTATCAAGATTTCTGAGTTTAGAGACTTCGTTTAAAGTTAAATTTTCAACAGGAATTTTGGAAATCATCGACACAACTTTTTTAATAACAGAATCTTTTATTTTAATAACAGAGTTATTTTTCGCGGAAAGTCTTGCATAAGCGCCGGCCTCGTCGATTACGTCAATAGCTTTATCCGGCAGAAATTTATCTTTTATATATTTTGCCGAAAGAGTGCAGGCAAGTTCTATAGCGTCTTGTGAATATTTTACGTTATGATATTTTTCATATTTTTGTTTTATTCCGTTTAATATTTCGATACATTCGGAAAGAGTCGGCTCCGATATTTCAATTTTCTGAAATCTTCTTGATAAAGCTCTGTCCTTTTCAAAATACTTTTTATATTCCTCATAAGTCGTAGAACCTATTATTTTCAGATTTCCCTTTAAAAGATGGGGTTTTAAAAGACCGGCCGCGTCCAATGAGCCTGAAACGCTTCCCGTACCTATTATAGTGTGAATTTCATCAATATAAATTATGGGATTTTCATCTTTTGAAATTATTTCAATCAATTTTAAAAACCGTTCCTCAAAATCGCCTCTATACTTGGTACCGGCAACAAGTGAAGCTATATCAACATAATAAATTTTTGAGTTTTTTATTATATCGGGTACAGTTCCTTCGGCTATTTTACTGGCAATCCCCTCAACAACAGACGTCTTTCCGACCCCCGGGTCACCGACGTGAACGGGATTATTTTTCATTCTTCTTGAAAGTATTTGTATCGTGCGAAATATTACGTCGTCTCGTCCGATTAACGGGTCAATCTCACCCGCGAGAGCCTTTTCGGTAAGGTCTGTCGCGAATTTATTCAGAAATTCCTCCTCCTTCTCGGTGCGGACGCCGGTTTTTGAATCCAAAGAAATTGCTTTTACTCTGTTTTGAGAAATCCCATGAGAAATATATCTTAATAATGAGATTTTAGTCAAACCGTTTTTATTCAGAATATACGCTGAAAAAGACTCTGTCAAATCAAAAAAAGAAATCAGAATGTCATTTAAGGAAATTATTTCGCTATCTCTGTTTTTAGCTTTTTTCTCCGCAAGTTCGATTAAAGATATAAAAGAAAATGACTCAATCGGTTCACGGTGCTTCACCTTTTCAATGTAATTGTCAAAAAACCCCGAAAGGTCATTTAAAACAGAAGCCGTGTCTGTTCCGCTGTTTTCAAGTATTTCTCTCCCTGAATCAAACAGGAGAACAGCATATAAAAAATGCTCCGGGGCAACAAATTCATGACTTCTCAATTTAGCCTCGTTAAAGGCAATAATATATATTTGATTTGTTATATTGTCTAATTTCATCAATTATTCCTCATCTATTGTTATTTTCAAAGGAAATTCCCTTTGTCTGGCCATTTTGTCGGCAAGAAGTTTTTTCGTAACCGCCATATCGTAAGTATACACGCCGATAACAGCGTTTCCGTCCGTATGAATTTTCATCATAAGCTCGGAGGCCTCAACCGAAGATTTATTAAAAATCTGAATTAACACCTCAACAACAAACTGCATTGTCGTATAATCGTCATTGTGCATTATCACAACATACATTTTAGGCTTTTTAAGCTCTGTTTTAAGTTCATCTGAAAGCTTTGAGCCGGGCATTTAATCACCCTTTCCCTATTTTCTCTTATTAACTGTTATGTGCATTTTCGCGGAACCGTTTTCTGTCGTTTCAGTAGTAAATAAAGTATTTATTTCTTTTGAGAATTTCATATAACATTCGGCGCAGTATATTCCTGTCTGTATCGGCTTTCCGCATTTCGAGCACCTTAAAAAATCAGACATACCTTCTGTTATTTCAAGCCGTTCTTCTCTCAGATACTTTAAAATTTTACGCTTTGAAACATTTGTATATGTTTCCACAACATTAATTTTTGAACCGGGAAACTCTTTTAAAAACAAGCGCACCTTCTGAAAATCAGCCTCATCTCTCGCTATACAATCAGGACATATATTATTTCTGGGATGTGAAAACATTTTCCCGCAAATTTTGCAATTTTTTGTATCTGAAGAATCAAAACAATTTTTATCCTCCATAATAAAATCCTCCTGCAGCAATAAATTATTTTTAAGAAAATATCTGTCAGTTCAAGAATTATTTTTTAGGGAAACACCATACAAAGGATAACAAAAATTCAGGCTGTCGAAAAAGTTAAAACCATAAAAAATATGAATTTTTTGAAGAATAAAAATTCAAAAAGCGTTGCAGACTTTAATCCGCAAGATGGGCTTTGCCCGGGCTGGTCGCAAAGCTTTGCTT
>CAYLJL010000290.1:0-1120 GCA_964384005.1 uncultured Lachnospiraceae bacterium
TATAGTGTTTTATTAAAATTTGCGTATTTATTTTTTATCGTTTGAATATTGCTTATTTTTTACAATTTATCGGAGTGTGATGAGTTTGTATTGTTTTTTAATGTTGCTGCAAGTGATAGGGGTCGTGGTTTCTTTTTTATTTATTTGCTTTATGACTATGGAAAAAGGATTTCTAAATAATAAATATCTTCTTCTGACTATGATTTGTTCTTTTCTTCAAGCGACCGCTATCTGTTTTGAGTTTTTGAGCGCAAACGCCGAGGTCGCTTTACTTGCTGTTAAAATTCAGTTTGTCGGCAGCTGTTTCTCAACAACAACAATGCTTTTCTTTATTCTGGAGCTTTTTGAGGTAAAAGAACCTAAATATTTTTATGCGGGCAGTATTATTATAAATAGTTTTATTTTAGTAAGTGCTTTTACGTTGGAATATCATAATTTATTTTTTGCATCATACATATATGACAATCAAAACGCTTTTTTTCATCACATTATTTACAAAGAGGGAATTTTAATATATCTGTTTATCGCTTTAAGGCTTTCTTTTGTTGCTTTTATTATGTATAAGACAATTTTAAGATTTGTAAAATGTGAGAAAGAGGATAAAAAGAAAAATACTTTTATAATTATTTCTGCTTTGATTCCCGCGGCTTTTATATTTATCAAAACTTTATTCGTGTCAAAAATTCCTGATTTTACAGCTTTAGGTTTTATTATTTCTTCTGTATTTTTCGCTATGATTATATATAAATATCGTGTTTTTGACCTTGTTCAGTCGGCAAAGGAGACTATTATTCAGAACATGGTTGAGGCTATGATTTTTGTTGACAAGAATTTTTTATATATCGAATCTAATTTATCGGCAAAAAATGTTTTTCCAAGACTTAAATATATGAAAAAAGGCGATAAAATAAGCAGGTGTTCCATTATTTTAAATGAAATGCTGAAAAAAGACGGAAGAAATGATTTTGAGATTAAAGGTAAATTTTATGAGTGCCATGTGTCTAAAATTTATAATGACGGAGTTATAAAAGGCTATGCGGCTTGTATATTTGATGTTACCAACGCTCATTATTATGCCGAACAGCTTATCAGAATGAAAGATGAGGCCGACGCCGCAAAC
>CAYLJL010000290.1:1130-2557 GCA_964384005.1 uncultured Lachnospiraceae bacterium
TTATCGGTCTCAGTGAAATTGTGCTGAGAGGAGAGCTGAACGAGGACCAGAGGGGAAATATAAGAAGTATTTTAACTTCCAGCAAAAGTCTCCTTACTATAATAAACAATATTCTTGATTTGTCAAAAATTGAATCTGGTAAATTTGAGATTATTGATGAAGAATACAATATAGGAAGCGTTCTTCATGACGTTTATAATATTATAAATGTCAGGCTTTATGACAGGCCTATTGAGTTTGAGGTGGATATCCCCGATGATTTGCCGGCTGTGTATAATGGAGATTGTATAAGAATTAAAGAAATTCTTTTTAATATCCTTGGAAATTCTGTTAAGTTTACAAAAGAGGGCAAAATTAAACTTAATATTGAATGGAAAATTAATGAAAAAGACGATAATTTTGTAAATTTAACTATGAAGGTTTCTGATACGGGAATAGGCATTAAAAAAGAGGACATGAAGAAGCTTTTTGAAACATATAATCAGGTCGATACAAGAAAAAATCGCTCTATTTCAGGTACGGGGCTTGGGCTCGCGATAAGTAAGAATCTTGCGGAAATGATGGGCGGATTTATAAGTGTTGAAAGCGTATATGGAAAGGGCAGTACTTTTACGATAGGTATAAAACAGAAGGTTGTGGATTTTGTCCCTATCGACAAAGAAATTATATTTAAAGATGATGAAGATGAGTTCAATGAGGAAAAGAACGGATGTCTTAATGAGAAAATAATTTCTATACCTTACGCAAGAGTTCTTATTGTAGATGATTTGAACGTTAATTTACAAGTCTCAAAGGGACTTATGGAGCCTTATGACATGAAAGTTGATGTCGCGTCAAACGGTATGGAGGCTATAAAAATGATTAAGGAGAAAGATTATGACCTTGTATTTATGGACCATATGATGCCGAATATGGACGGTGTTGACGTAACGAAAATAATAAGAAGCCTTGATGATGAAAAATATAAAAAGCTTCCTATTATTGCCCTTACGGCAAACGCCCTTACAAGTTCGAGGGATTATTTTATGAAAAACGGTTTTAACGGATTTCTCGCTAAACCTATTGATTTAAAGCAGCTGAACAAGGTCTTATATGATTATCTTCCTATAAGAACCGATATAGAGGAGCAGACGGAAGATAATAATACAGGTGATGATTTTAAAATTGAAATAAAGGGTATTGATTCTTCTATTGTTTTTAGAAATGTAAACGGTAAAATGGAAGCGTATTATAAAATTCTGAAATCGTATACAAGAGAAACTAAAATTATGTACAAACAGTTCGATGAATTAATTGAAAATGATTTGGATACTTTCAGAATTAAAATTCATGGACTGAAAAGTTCAAGCGCTAATATAGGCGCGGTTTTCCTTTCGGAAAAAGCGCGACTTCTTGAAATGGCCGCAAAAGATTTTGACACGGAATAT
>CAYLJL010000291.1:0-2541 GCA_964384005.1 uncultured Lachnospiraceae bacterium
GACGGCGGAAACACTATTCTCGGAAGAATGGATTTTGGAAGTACGGAAAGTCTGAACAGCAAAATTTATTTTTCTTTTGAAAATCTTTTTAAAAGCTATCCCATAAACAAGGATATTAACGCGAACAGCTTCTATGGCGCCTCCGATGAGGAACCTGTTTCCTTTGATGTGGGAAATTATAAAGTTGTGCTTGAGGGAATAGGAAAGTATAATGACAGGCTTGTTCTTGTACTGCACGGTGAAGATAAAAATATAAGTTATGACGCCAACAATCCAAACGCCAACAGGGTTGAGGTTCGTCTTGACGCGCAGATTGTTTCCTCCGCGGCTTCGGGAATGGAAATTATACTCGACGGTTCGAGCAAATCCGCTGAATATGGTACAGATATGACTTTTATGATAAATGAAAGCAACAGGGATTTAATTTATAGTTTTGGAGCGAATAATTTGACTGTAAGAGTTAATTCTGTGCTTATTAAAACAGATGATGTTAAATGCGAGTTTGATTTGAGAAAAGCAAAAACAGAAAACGACAGTAACAGAGTGAAAGCGTCTGATGATGTTATTGACGCGTTTAAGGGCAGACTTGCTTATAAATCGGGAGAAAAGAGTATAGAGTCTATTGACGGTTTCAGCGAGGCCCTTATTAAAGAGGGCAGTATTTTGTCCGAATATGAACCGGAGGAAATTACTGAAAGGGCTAAATATTCTGCTCAAATTATAAGCTCTGCTTTGATAGACGATAAGTTTTATGCCGTTGTTCAGGAAGTCTGGACAGGTATAAATGGAATAAAAGAAAAACATTTCTCCAGAACTCATAAAATTATAGCTCAAAAGGGTGATTATTTCTGGAGTATTATAGAGGATAACGTTATAAAATAAAAGACTGTATTTATAAATATTCGGGGTGCGTATGAAATTAATATAAAATTTTCATACGCACCCCGAGGTATTTCCTATATATAGCAATCCACAGAATTTTCAGCGCGTAAGCGGTATTTCCTAAAATATTTTTTCCGCCTGTATCGGAATTGCTGTAGGCGGGTCGCTATTCAGATGTCAGAGTTTCCCATTCGGCGTATAATTTTAATAATTTTTCCTCAAGACCGCTTTTTTCTTCATATATCTCTTTGGATTTCCGCGCGTTTGTATATACTTCTTCTTTTTCTAAAAGTTCGTCGAGAAGCGAGATTTTTTCTTCTGCTTCTTCTATTTGTTTTTCAGCATTTTTGATTAGATTTTCTTTTTTTCTTCTTAATGATGTTTCTTCTTTTTGTTTTTGCCAGTCAGCTTTTGTTCCTGAAGCTGAATTTTCTGCTGATGATAAACGGGGGGCGGCAGTTCCTTTCATTGATGATTTTTTTTCTGTATAATAGTCGTAGTTACCGTTATAAATTGCGGCTTTTTCGGGATTTAATTCTATTATTTTTTCCGCTGTATTATTTATAAAATAACGGTCGTGTGAAATATAAAGACAGGTTCCTTCGTAATTTCTGAGCGCTTCCTCAAGAATTTCCTTTGAGTTTATATCAAGATGATTCGTTGGCTCATCCAAAATAAGAAAATTGGCGTTTGAAAGCATTATTTTTGCAAGGGCGACACGTCCTTTTTCTCCTCCGCTTAAAGAGGAAATGTTCTTGAAAACATCGTCTCCGGTAAATACAAAAGCGGCGAGGGTATTTCTTATTTCAAAATTTGTAAGCTTTGGAAACGCATCGGAAATTTCATCAAAAATAGTTTTTTCTGTGCTTATGCCCTGATGTTCCTGGTCATAATATCCTATGTTGATATTAGCCCCTAACTTTATTTCTCCCGAGGTTTTATCTGTTTTATTTAATATCATTTTTATTAAAGTTGTTTTGCCGACTCCGTTTGGCCCGATTAAAGCGACTTTCTCACCTTTTTTTATCTCAAAAGAAATGTTTTCAAAAAGTTTTTTGTCGTCAAAGGATTTTTGTAAATCTCTTACTGAAAGAACATCATATCCGCTCTCTATTTTTGGTTTCAGAGTTATCTTTATTTTATCGGGAAGATTTTCGGGTTTATCCATACGTTCTATTTTATTTAACGCTTTTTCACGGCTTTCTGCCCGTTTTATTGATTTTTCACGATTAAAGGAGCGAAGTTTTTTTATAACTTCCTCCTGACGCTTTATTTCCTTTTGCTGTGATATATAGTGATTTAACTCAATTTGTCTGTTTATTGCTTTTTTATCGGCGTAGAAGCTATAATTTCCATTGTATACAGTGGATTTTTTATTTTCTATTTCAATTATTTTTGTTGTCATTTTATCAATAAAATACCGGTCGTGAGAAATTACCATTATAGAATTTTTATAACTTTTTAAAAACTCCTCAAGCCACCTTATTGACTCTATGTCAAGGTGATTTGTAGGTTCGTCCAACAACAGTATATCGGGTGAGGAAAGGAGAAGTTTTCCCAGCGCTACTCTTGTTTTCTGGCCTCCTGACAGATGATTGACAGGAATTTCAGTCTCGGTTGCTGTAAATCCTAAACCTTTTATTACTCCTCTTATTCTGC